>JAMJQV010000065.1 GCA_023554435.1 Gemmatimonadota bacterium
GATCACGATCAAGCTGAACGCGGTTCGCCTCCCGTATCGGTCCTCGGACGGAAACCACTACCAGCTCAACCTGATCGACACGCCGGGACATGTCGACTTCACGTACGAGGTCAGCCGTAGCCTGGAGGCGTGCGAGGGCGCCCTGCTGGTGGTGGATGCGAGTCAGGGAATCGAGGCCCAGACGATCTCGAACCTGTTCCTGGCGCTGAACGCCGGCCTCGAGATCATCCCGGTGGTGAACAAGATCGATCTTCCCGCCGCGGAGCCGGAGAGGCGGCGCGATGAGATCTGCGAGTTGATCGGAGTCGAGCCCGAGGACGTGCTGCTGGCTTCGGCCAAGATGGGCACGGGGGTGGCCGAGATTCTCGAGGCCATCGTGCACCGGGTGCCGCCGCCCTCCGGGGATCCCGAGGCGCCGCTGCGTGCCCTGATCTTCGATTCCACGTACGACAAGTATCGTGGAGCCGTGCCCCTTCTGCGCGTCGTGGATGGTTCGATCAAGAAGGGCATGACCGTGGGATTCGGGGCGAGCGACGCGGAATACGAGGTGGATGAAGCCGGGTACATGTGCCTCGGATTCCAACCCGTGGGCGAGTTGAACACGGGCGAAGTCGGGTACCTGACGGCCCAGATCAAGCGCATCTCGGACACCCGGGTCGGAGACACCGTGTTCGATGCCGCGGATCGGGCGCCGGATCTTCTCCCGGGCTACCAGGAGGCCAAGCCTGTCGTGTTCGCGGGGCTGTATCCGACGGACACGGACCAGTTCGAGGAGCTTCGAGAGGCGCTCTCCAAGCTCCAGTTGAGCGATGCCAGCCTGCACTGGGAGCCCGAGACATCGACGGCCCTGGGGTTCGGGTTCCGCTGCGGATTCCTCGGACTCCTGCACATGGAGATCGTCCAGGAACGCCTGGAGCGCGAGTTCAACCTGGACCTCGTGACGACGGTCCCCAACGTGGAATACCATGGCACGCTGACCAACGGGGAACGGTTCTCCGTCGAGAATCCCAGCAAGATGCCCGAGCGGGGCGTAATCGAGTCGGTCGAGGAGCCGTACGTCCGGGTGCACGTGGTGTCGCCGGCCGAGTACATCGGCGGAATCCAGAAGCTGTGCCACGAGCGGCGGGGCGAGTATCTCAACCTGGAGTATCTGGACACGGACCGCGTGGAGCTTCGCTACGACATCCCGCTGGCCGAAATCGTACTGGATTTCTACGATCGCCTGAAGTCGGTGTCGCGCGGATACGCCGCGCTGGACTACGAACTGGTCGGGTACCGGGTCTCTGACCTGGTCAAACTCGACATCCTCCTCAACGGCGAGCCGGTGGATGCGCTGAGCGTGATCGTTCACCGCGACGAGTCGTACGAATACGGCCGCAAGATGGCCAGCAAGCTGAAGCAGTTGATCCCGCGGCAGTTGTTCGATGTGGCGATCCAGGCGGCGATCGGGCGGGACGTGATCTCGCGCACCAACGTGAAGGCCCTGCGGAAGAACGTGACGGCCAAGTGCTATGGTGGCGACATCACGCGGAAGCGGAAGCTCCTCGAGAAGCAGAAGGAAGGGAAGCGGCGGATGAAACAGGTGGGGTCGGTGGAGATCCCGCAGGAGGCGTTTCTGGCCGTACTCCAGGTCGGTGACTGACGAGGCCGGCGGGCTGGTCGTCCGGGCCCCGAACCACCTGGGCGAGTTGATCCTGGCTCTGCCTGCCCTGCACCACGTGGCGGCAGTCGAATCCGGGGCGGGGCGGCGTCCGGCAGTGCAGTACATGGCCGGCATGGAGCCGATACTGGACATGGCCGGCCTCGAGGTCGAGAGACTTCCGATCCAGGACCGACGGGCCGTTCGGGAGGGCGCGCGCCAGGTACGGGACACCGGGGCGCGGCGCGGCATTCTCCTGACCCCGTCGGCCTCGAGCGCCCTGATGTTCCGCCTGGGGGGACTCAAGATTCGGCGCGGAACCGGTGGCGGGTGGCGTACCTGGCTGCTCACCGATGCGGTGCCGCGTGGCCCGCTGTTGGAGCGACACAGGGTACACGAGTTCCTGGCCCTCGTCGGGGCGGAAGAGGTAGAAAAGGTACGAGAGCCCCCTGCACCCGTTCTCCGGGTTCCGGAAGCGGTGGAGCGTCCGGACGGAGCCGGAGGGCGGCGCGTCGTGGCGCTCTTCCCGGGCGCCAATGGCGAGTCCCGCCGGTGGCCGGCGGGCCGGTTCTCGGCGCTGGCCCAGCGCCTCGCGGCGGCAGGCCGGCGGGTCCTGGTCCTCGGAGGGCCTGGCGAAGAGGGGCTGACCGAAGTCGTGGCTTCCGCCGGTGCGGCGTACGGCGAGTGCGTGGACCTCGGCGGGCGTACGGACCTGGAGGGCCTGGCCGAGGTGCTGGCCGGCTCTGATGCCCTGGTGACCAACGACACCGGCCCGATGCACCTGGCAGCGGCCCTCGGCACGCCGGTCGTGGCGCTGGAAGGCCCGGCGGACGTACGCCAGACCCGGCCGCTGGGGGCCCGGGTTCGGCTGGTCGGACGCTTCGATCTTCCGTGCGTACCGTGCGTCAAGAACCGGTGTCCCCGCAGCGGCCGGGGCACGGAGTTGACGGATGCTCGAAACGAATGCATGTGGCTGATATCGGTGGACGAGGTGGAGAGCGCTGTACAGGAACTCCTCGAAGGGAGCGGGACTGGTGAGTGACCAGAACTACATCGTAGGCGTGGATCTCGGCGGAACATCCATCAAGGTGGGCGTGGTGCCGTATGACGGGGGCAGGGTGCTGGGTATGCGCTCGATGCCCACGAACTCGGACCACGGCGCCAAGTTCGTCGTGGACCGCATGGTGGAGATGATCCGTGGCTCCATGCAGGATGCCGCGCGGGAGGAGAACATCCCTGACGAGGGATTCATCGGCATCGGGCTCGGCTCGCCGGGGCCCCTGGACCGGAAGACCGGCACGGTCATCGAGACGCCGAATCTCGGCTGGAGGAACTTCCCCCTGCGGGACCTGATCTCGAATTCCATCGGTCTGGAGGCGGAGCTGGACAACGATGCCAACTGCGCCACCATCGGCGAGTGGTGGATGGGCGCGGGCCAGGGGGTGCAGACGCTCATCGGCGTCACCCTCGGCACGGGCATCGGCGGAGGCATCGTGCTGGACGGCCGCGTGTTCCACGGGGCCGCCGACGTGGCGGGCGAGATAGGCCACATGACCATCGACTCGACCGGCCGGAAGTGTAAGTGCGGCAACTACGGTTGCCTCGAGGCCTACGCGTCGGGGCCCGCCATCGCGGCGCGAGCGATCGAGGGCCTCGAGACGGGCGACACCAGCCTCCTTCCTTCCCTGGTCAACGACGACCTGAGCCGGATCACCGCGGAAACGGTGTACGAGGCGATCGTAGCCGGCGACCTCTACGCCAAGGAGGTCATGCGGGAGACCGCCAAGTTCCTGGGAGCCGGCCTGGCCAATCTGATCAACATCCTGAATCCGGGCATGGTGGTGATCTCCGGCGGAGTCACTCGTGCGGGCGAGCACCTGTTCGAGCCGCTCAGGGCTCAGATCCGTCGAAGAGCGTTCCGCCACGCCGAGCAGAGCTGCCAGATCGTGAGCACCACACTCGAGGGTAAGGCCGGCGTGATCGGCGCGGCGTACATGTTTCGGGTCGAGCGGTCCGGGAACGACTGACGATGCCCCGTCTCGGAGTCCTGGGGACCCTGGTATGGGACACGATTCACGGCCCGGACGGCGGTGATGTGGTCGAGGACTGGGGCGGAGTCGCGTACTGCCTGGCCGCGTGGTCAGCGGTCGCGCCCCCGGGCTGGAGCCTGGTGCCCGTCATCAAGGTCGGGGCGGATCTCAGCGAGTCCGCCGGCCAGTTCCTGGGCACGGTAGGCGGCATCTCCTCGCTCGAGTTCGTGCGTTCCGTGCCGGAGGCCAACAACCGGGTCAGCCTGTTCTACCACGATCGGTCGCGCCGCTGCGAGAAGCTGACCGGCGGCGTGCCCGGCTGGACCGCCGCGGAGATCGAACGGGTGGCCCTGTCGTGCGACGCGCTGTACGTGAACTTTATATCGGGCTGGGAGCTGGATCTCGAAGCTGCGCATGCTCTCGCGACCCGGTTCGAAGGCCCGACGTGGTGTGACGTCCACTCGCTGATTCTCGGTGTGGGCGACGGGGGCGTGCGCGAGCCGCGCCCGCTCCGGGACCAGGCCGCGTGGCTCGAGGCGTTCGACGTCGTACAGGTCAACGAGGACGAGATCGAGATGCTCTCTCCTGCAGGGGGAGGGGGGAGCCGCGTAGACCGGATGCGGGGTCTGCTGGCTGACGGCCCCGGCGCCGTGTTCCTCACCCGGGGCTCGGCCGGAGCCGAATGGGTGATCCGGCCGGATTCCCGGTGGCCGGAGCCGATAGGCGGAGCGACCGCCGGTTCGGCCCCCGTGGAGACGACTGCCCCGCCGGGCGCCACGGATCCGACCGGGTGCGGTGACGTGTGGGGGATCACCTGCTTCGCCTCGCTCCTGGCGGGTGCGGGAGCGGCGGAGGCGGTACGGAAGGCCAACCGCCTCGCGGCGGCGACGGCAGCGAGACAGGGCACGACGGGATTGTCGGAACAATTGATGGAAGTCGCGAGAGAGGCGGACAGCGAGAGGTGAACAGGATCGTATGAGCCGCGTCATCGAGGTGCCCGACGTCCTCGACCACAAAGGTTTCGAGGTGCTGATCCGGGCGCTCAACCAGGTCACGCAGGAGGAAGCCGCGCGCGTGCTGTTCAACGCGAAGCACGTGCGCTGGACCTCCCCGTACGGCTTGATCGGGCTTCTCGCCGCGGGTCGCGTAGCGTACGAGCGGACAGGCTTCGCCCCGAGTATCGAGGCGCCGGACAATCGGGAGGTCCGGGGCTACTGGGAGCGAATGGACTTCTGGCACGTCGCGCCCGATGTGTACGACCTGGAGCCGGTGCCGGCTCGAGTGCATGGGGCCTCGGACGCTCTGCTCGAGATTACGCCCATCCGATCACACCACGACGTGCACGCGGTGGTCGAGAAAGTCCGCGAGCGCGCCGCCACCATCCTGCTGAACAAGCTTCACTACGCGCGACCGTCCGTGATCCAGTTCAGCGTGCTCCTGTCCGAGGTGTGCCAGAACATCATCGAGCACGCCGAGGCCGATGGTTGGGTGTGCGCGCAGACCTACAACTACCGTGAGCGCCTCGGTCGCGACGTCGTTCAGCTGGCGGTGATGGACGTCGGCATCGGATTCGAGGGTTCACTGTCGGCCGAGCACTCGCGCAGGCACGGCGAGCGGTGGTCCGCTGGCATGGCGCTCGAGCGGGCCCTGCTGCACGGAGAGTCCCGTCACCGGGATCCGGGGCGCGGACAGGGTCTGCAGGCGATCCGAAGACAGGTGGATCGATGGCATGGCGAACTCGGGATTCGCAGTGGAGACGCGATGATCGCGTCCCCCACACAGGAGTGGGGCGACCTGGCCCACATGAGGACGGGTCTTGAGAATTTCCCCGGCGCGCAGATACTTGTTGTCATGCCCGCACACGTGGAGAACGAGTGACGATGGAGACCCCGGGGATTTCTTCTTCCATGCCCGACATAGCCGTGGCCAGCCTGTACCAGCGCAACCTGGTCACCCGGCATACCGGACGGGCCGTCCGGCTGTCCATCGAAGGACTCGTCTCTGAGCTCGGCGCCACCTCCCTGACCGTTCTCGACTTCGGTGACGTGGCGGTCATCGACTTCAGTTGTGCGGACGAGGTGGTGGCCAAGCTGGTCCTGCGGGCGGTGGACGAAGTGTCGGCCGAGTCGGAGCACTTCTTCGTGTTCAAGGGCGTCGCTCAGCACCACGTGGACCCGATGGATTCAGCGCTCAAGCGCCGGGGTCTCGCGGCGGCAGCCGAAGGGCCGGAGGGCGAGCCGTTCCTCATCGGTGACATCGAACCGGTCGCCTCGCGCCTGTGGCTCGCGGTGTGCGAGGCCGGGCACGCATGCCTCGACGACCTCGCACCGGCACTCGGGATGGAGCAGGGCGACTGCGGGCGGCTGCTCGACCGGATGTGCGCCAGGCGTCTCCTTCGTCGGGACGGCCAGGCGTATCACTCGCTGTTCTACACGTTTGCCGAAGCGGAGCGGGCAGGAAACGGGCGCGGCACCACCGGCCCCGACGCTCCCGATGGCGCTCCCCCCTCCGCGCGGGAATGAGCCGCCCTCGTTCGTACCGCAGGCTGGCCATCGGCGGTTGTGCCTTTCTGTGCATCGCGGGCGTGTTCGTCACGATCGGTTGGTTCCGGTTCGCGGGTTCGGCGCTGCCCACTCGCGGAAGCGTGCGCGTTCCGGGAGTCCTCCAGACGGTGGACGTCCAAGTAGACACCTTCGGCGTTCCGTACGTGACGGCCGGCCACGAGACCGACATGCTCCGGGCCCTCGGCTATCTCCACGCGACCGATCGCTTGTGGCAGATGGAGTTTTTCCGGCGGGTGGCTGCGGGCCGCCTGGCCGAGCTGTTCGGGCAAGACCAGGTGCCGACGGATCGCCTGCTGCGCACGCTCGACCTGTGGGGGGCCGCGGAGCGTGCGGTCGCGAATCTCGCAGCGGACGAGCTGGAGCGACTGCAGGCCTACGCGGTCGGGGTGAACGCGCGACTGGACGACGTCGGCAAGCCCCTGCCCCCCGAGTTCTCTCTCCTCCGCTTCAAGCCCGAGTCCTGGGACCCCGTATCGACGATGGCGGTCGGGATGGTCATGAACCTCGACCTGTCGCACTGGCGCCGGGATCTGTCCCGCTATTGGGCATCTCACCACATGACACCGGAGAAGGCCGCAGTCCTCTCACGGCCGTACCCGGACTGGGGAACCACCATCCTGGACCGGCCGGTACCGCTGCCGGCCGGAGTGCGCACGTCGCCCCCGGCCACGAAAGTGGACGCGGAGGCCGGCTCGCCGGTGGCGGACTCCGATGTGGTGGCGCGGTTTGATCCGGGGACGGGACCGGCGACGTGGCGGGCGTTCGACGTCCTCGAGTCGGTTTCGGCCCGCTCGGCCTCCAACGCCTGGGTCATTTCCGGGAGCCGGACGGCTTCCGGGCAACCGATCCTGGCCAACGACATGCACCTGTCGCTGAGAGCGCCGGCGATCTGGTATCTCGCTGCCTTGCACGCGGACTCGGCCGACTACCACGCGGTCGGGTTCACGCTGCCGGGAGTGCCGGGGGTCGTCGTCGGTCACAACCGCTCGCTGGCCTGGGGTTACACCAACGGCATGGTCGACGACATGGACTTTGCCGTTGAAACCTCGTCGGAGGATGGAGAGCGGTACCTGGAAGGCAGCGAGTGGATCGAGTACACGGTGCGGGCGGAGACTCTGCAGGTGCGGCGCGCCCGCCCCGAAGTGGTCAGGATTCGGGAGACGGTCCGCGGACCCGTGGTCAGTGACGCCCTGCCGGGACTGGGGGCGGACCTCTCGGTCGTATGGACCGCCTCGACGTCGGACGCGCGCAGCACCGGCCTGTGGGACATGAACCGGGCTGGAAGCGTGGCCGAATTCGACCGGGCCGTGCGCGGGTTCTCGCAGCCCCACCAGAACGTGGTGTTCGCATCGGTCGAAGGGCGAATCGGCTACCGGCTCGGAGGGCGCGTACCCGTGCGTGGAGACTGGGACGGATCGGTCCCCGCACCCGCCGAGCGAATGGGGGTCGGATTCCGTGGCACCTGGCCGCCGGCCATGCACCCTGCTGGCTTCGATCCGGCGGCGGGATTCATCGCCACCGCCAACAACTTGCAGGCACCTGGCCTCGGCACTGCTGTCAGCACGGACTACGCGGCTCCCTTCCGGGCCGAGCGGATTTCGGACCGGCTCGCGTCGCGCAGCGACTGGGACGTGGAGTCCGTGTATGAATTGCAGCACGACGTCTACAGTCCGCTGGGCGAGCGATACCGCTCCATGGCGGTCTCGGCCGCCCGCCGAATAGGGGAAGGCGAAGCGGCGTCGCGGCTGGAGGCGTGGGACGGCCAGGTGGACACGGCTTCCGCCGGGGCGCCTCTGTTCTACTCCTGGCTATATCGACTGAGGACGCTCATCGCGGCGGACGAATACGCCGAGCACCCGGCGTGGGGCTTTTTCCCCACCAAGGCCCTGATCTCGGTGCTCG
>JAMJQV010000066.1 GCA_023554435.1 Gemmatimonadota bacterium
GCCCGACATTCGAAGACGTGCCGCCTCGTTCTGCAGGAGAAGCGCGATTCCGTCGCGAAGGCCGAGGACGTCGCCGGGCTCGGCGAGGAAACCGGTTTCCCCGGGCCGGACGTGATCCGGTACTCCGCCCACCCGAAACGAGACGACGGGAGTTCCGCACGCCTGGCTCTCGATCGAGGAGAGTCCGAAGACGTCCTCGCGTGTCGGAAACAGGTACAGGTCAGCAGCGGAGTAAGCGATCGCCTTCAGGTGACCGTCAGCCAGATACCCGAGGTCCCGTACGGGAAGCCCCGCGCCCTGGACCCGTTCCACCCCGTTCCGTCCCATGACCAGGAGAATGCAGCGTGCTGACAGGTCCGGAGCGAGGGCCTGGAGCGCGCCCATCAGGAGGTCCACCCCGTGGCGGCGATCGCTCAGGTCCCTGGCCGAGACCAGGAGCACGAAACGGTCCTGCGGTAGACCCAGGAGCTCGCGGCTTCGGGCCCGTCCCCGCGGCCGATACACGCCAGTGTCCACTCCATAGGGAATCTCGGTGAGCGGCAGGTGGCGCAGGGCGCTTACCCTGGCCAGGCGCGTGGTCCACGTGCTCTTGCTGATCAACCCGATACCCGACTTCAGGAAGGCGCGGGACTTCATGCGCCATTCGAGGCGCGTGCCATCGCGGACGATCGCCGGAGGCTCCTCGGGACTGGGACAGTCGCCGCACCCCGTCTTCCAGCGCTCGCAATCGTAGGAGTACGCGCAGTGACCGGTAAACGCCCAGGTGTCGTGCAGGCTGAGCAGGCAGGGCCTCGTTGAAGCGACCCCGGGCAGCGCCAGGTAGGAGAACGTGCCGCTGTGCATGCCATGAAAGTGGACGAGGTCCGCGTTCTGGAAGAAGGTGTGTCTGCCGAGCTGAAACGAGCCCAGGCGATGAACGTCGTTCAGCCCGAGCCGGCTTGTGATGGAGCGAAGCCGGGTCTCGAGGGACAGGGTCTCCATGCGGGGCAAACGGGATACGTCGGGACCCGCGCCTTCGTCCTGCAGGACTAGGATCTTCGAATCGACCCCGAGCCGGAGCAGAGTCCGGTGCAATCGCTGCATCGAGATTCCGGCTCCGCCACCCGCGTGGCCTACGCCTTTGTGTATGTGCAGGACTCGCACGTCTCCGCCTCGTTGCCCGGGTGCCTCCGCTCTCGCCTGTGAATTGGGCAAGACCGGGGCCCAACTACGCAGGGGTGCAGCGGTATCCTCGCTACCCACATCCAGATCAGGCTAATCGGTTGATATCAAGCGCGTTGGAAGGAGTTTGAGGCAGCCGCAGTCCTGGGGTGCCGACGGCATGGGACAGGCGAGGACCGAGCGCGGGATGCCATGATCGGACGCAACCCGCAACGAGTAGCGTCAGAGGTCGGGACCGAACTCCAGCTTGAAGCCCAGCACGAGGGAGAGTCGCCAGAAGGCTCCGTCCGCACCATCGGACAGGATATTGTCTTCGATATCGTCCTCGGGTACGAGGTTGAACTGGGCGATGTTCTCACGACCTCCAAACTTGTACGTGAGGCCCGTGGTGAACTCCGAGCGACCGATGGAGAAGATCGCCCCCGCCCCGAACGTCCACAGGTTCCAGGGTGTGGTGGTGGTCGCGGAGGGTGCGCCCGACTCTGAACCGGTCCAGTCGGTGTAGAACGTGGCGTAACCGGAGTACGTCTCGCTGAACGTGTGTTCGTAACCGATCGCCACGTTCACGAGGCTTCGCATCACGTTGGTCACATCCGGGTCGAGTAGGGCCGTCGAGTCGGTCTGGGAGTAGAAGGGCTGCGCGTCCAGCACGGTCACGTCGATCGCGTCAAACCACTCCAACGCGATGTGAGCCTTCCAACCGTCGCCGACGTATTCGCCGCCGGCGCCGATTGCCCACGAGTTCGCGTACCCCGTGCTCAGGTCCTGCTGGAACGTAGAGGTGAGATGATCTCCGTCCTCCAGCACCGCCAGGGTCTGGTACGATACATCTCCGTTCCCAAACAGGTGGAGGCTCGGTGTGGTGATGTTGAGACCCACGTTCCACCGCTCGAAGGAAGTCGCGAGGCCGACCTTCCACAGCAGTCGCCAGTCGTAGTAGTCGTAGGACCGCTGTGAAGTGGATGTCAGCAGGCCCACCCCGTCCGTTGCAGTCAGACTTCCGTCATACCGCAGGCGCTGACTCCGATTCGCCACGAACATGGTGACGCCCAGCCCGTATCGGTCCAGCGGGGTCGACCACGTCAGCCCGCCCCAGTACTCACGCAGTCGGGTTTCGTACGTTATCGCGGCGGCGAGTTCCCCCGGTCCTCCGAAGTTGGGAAACGAATCGGCGGGCACCGTGCCGCCCTCGTTGAACCGGTACTCCAGGTTGTGCCGCGTCAGGTACGAATAGGCCAGGCGACTGTCGCCCAGGAAGTTGAAGGGAATCTGGCCCGCGATGAGACCGGCTACCGCATCGAATCGTGTGCTGGACAGTTCCGTGTCCTTGAACAGCACGTCGGTGTACTTGATGTTGTCGAGTTCGAAGACGTAGCCGGTCAGGAGAGCGTCGGGCTCGTCGACCACGGCCAGGCCGCCCGGGTTGTAGTACACGGCGCTCAGGTCCCGCGAACTGCCGATCACCGCCCCACCCAGCAGCCGGGCCCGGTTCCCGTACTGGTTGGTCCACCATTGCGAGTCCTGCGCGACGGCCGGTGCCGCCAGGAGCACCGTCGCACCAAGCGTCATGATCGAGGCAATGCAGGTCCGGCGTGTC
This sequence comes from Gemmatimonadota bacterium, assembly GCA_023554435.1. Lineage (GTDB taxonomy): Bacteria > Gemmatimonadota > Gemmatimonadetes > Palauibacterales > Palauibacteraceae > Benthicola. Next base: position 2,759 of record JAMJQV010000066.1, read on the forward strand.
TTTGCTGCGGCGCTGATCGGGCTCAACGCATGCTCCGGGGTGGTGGTGATAGCAGTGGTCGCCAGACTAGTTTACGGATCAGTGCCAAGCTGCGCGATACCGGGATCACGGAGAACAGGAGAGCGGCAGTGATCGACCGCCACATCGAGAAAGCCGGCGCACGGCGGCCTACCGAGCCGAGCCTGGATCACCCTGGACGCTCCGGCTTTCGCGGTCTGATGACCGAGGTCCAGCGCGATAGCTATCGTCGCCTCGGTTGGATCGCGGGCGTACTGGCCGCAATCGGAGTCGTCGTGATGGCGGCGCACTTCCTGCTGCCGGCCGATCAGCAGGAGCACGTCGGGATCGACGTACGGGCACGGGCCTCGCTCATCGTGCTGAGCCTCGTCGTGCTCGGAGCCACTCGCCTCAAGAACCTCCCGCCCGAGTGGTTCCCGGTCATGGCTCTGCTCTACGAGGTGGCAGTGGGCGCCGTGCTGGCCACCGAGTTCCTGTACTGGCCAACGCTGGGCGAGCACGGAGACTTCCTGCTTGGCGTGCCACGGACCACGCTGTGGGTCGTGTTCTTCGCCAATGTCGTGCCCCTGCGTCCGCGGGAGCACCTGGGCGGTGCCGCGGTCGCCACGGGTTTCAGCGCCGTGTGGTTCTTCGTCGGAGGGAACGCTGCCGCCGCCAGCCTCTCGCCGGCCGAAGCGCAGGCGCTGTGGGAACGCGGCTTCCAGCTGTTTCCCGGCCTCCTGTTGTCCATCGTCATCGCCACCGGCCTTGCGTACCTGTCAGCGCGGCGTGTTTACGGGCTTTCGCGCGCCCTGTCGCGCGCCCGCAAGGTAGGGGCCTACGAGCTCACCAAGATGCTTGGCAAGGGAGGGATGGGAGAGGTGTGGCGGGCCCGACACCAGATGCTGGCGCGGCCGGCGGCCATCAAGCTCATCCGCAGCGATCGGACGACCGGGACGTCCGCATCCGACGCCGAGTACTACCTCGAGCGATTCCAGCGCGAGGTGCAGGCCACTGCCAGCCTCCGATCGCCGCACACGATCGAGATCTACGATTACGGCATCACCCCGGATCGGGCCTTCTACTACGTGATGGAGTTGCTGGACGGGGAGGACCTGGACGGCCTGATCAAGAAGCACGGTCCCATGTCGCCGGCCCGGGTCGTCCATCTCATGCGCCAGATGTGTCACTCCCTGGCGGAAGCGCACGACGCGGGTCTCATCCACCGGGACATCAAGCCGGCAAACATCTTCCTGTGCCGTCACGGACGCGAGGTCGACTACGTGAAGGTGCTGGACTTCGGCCTCGTGAAGGAGCTGAAGCAGATGCAGGCGGCACACCTGACGCAGGTAGGCACGTTCGCCGGCACGCCGGCATTCGGATCGCCCGAAGCGGCGGCCGGCAAGGTCGACCAGCTCGGACCGGCTTCCGACATCTACTCGGTCGGTTGCGTCGCCTACTGGCTCCTCACGGGAGAGACCGTGTTCAAGGCCACCGGGGCCATGGAGATGCTTGCGTCTCACATCCGCGACGAGCCCGTTCCCCCATCCGAGCGGACCGAGCTGGAGCTTCCACCGGAACTGGACGAGGTGATCTTGCGCTGCCTCGAGAAGGACCCCGACTCCAGGATCCGCACGGCCGACGAGTTAGCCGGCCTCCTGGCGGAACTCGAGCGCGTGTATCCGTGGACCGAGGAGGAAGCCCGCGCCTGGTGGGTCTTGAACCGGCCCGAGTCGACGGGGTGAGGTCCGATCCGGCGTCTTCGCGTACGCACGTGACCCGTGGCGTCCTGGCGGCCGTGTGTCTCATCCTGGCGCTTGCCGGGGACGGGACGGCTCAAGAAGCACGCTCTCACGGCGGCGCGGCAGGCAGTCTTCTCTCGGAGTCGGCCCGGGTCTCTCTCGTTACCATCCTGCCGGGGAAGAAGGTGTACTCGCTGTTCGGGCACAACGCCCTTCGGGTGTACGATCCGGAGCGCGGGATCGACATCGCCTACAACTTCGGGACGTTCGACTTCGGAAATCCGCTCACCTTCAGCGCGAAGTTCGCATACGGCGACCTGAACTACCGCCTGACCCGCCAGAGTTTCGAGAGGATGGTCGCGTTCTACCCGGTCGAGGAGGGACGACCGATCATCGAGCAGGTCCTCGATCTCGAGCCGGAGCAGCGCGAGGCGATCTTCCGCTTTCTGGAGTGGAATGCGCAGCCCGAGAACGCCTATTACCGGTACGATTTCTACTACGACAATTGCGCCACACGTATCCGCGATGTCCTGGAAGAGAACCTCGGCGAGGCCCTGCAGGTAGGCACCGCGAATCCGGAAGTCACGATGAGGCAGCTTCTCGACCCCTACCTGGCCGAGAGGTCGTGGCTGCACTTCGGAATGGATGCCGGCCAGGGTCTGCCGGCGGACGCTTCGGCCACCTCGCGAACGGAGCTGTTCCTGCCCGACCGTCTCGCGTCATGGGCCGCGGCCGCCCGAGTACGAGAACCGGGCGGAGAACGACCCCTCGTAGCGCATACGGACACCATCGGGTGGACCCCGGCGAGTGCCACCCCGCTGCGCCGGGCGCCGAACTGGCCGCTATTCCTGATGACCGCGGTCCTGGGCCTCGTTGCCTGGATCACGCTGGTGGACCTGCGCTCGAAACGGTCGGGCCGTGCCTGGCTCGACGTGCCGTTCTTTGCCATGCTCGGGCTGGCGGGTCTCCTGATCGTGTTCCTGTGGTTCATCGCGCTGCACGCGGTCACCAAGCGAAATTTGAACCTCCTGTGGGCCCTCCCGACGAACCTCGCGCTGGCCTGGGCGACGGTGAGATGCAGTGGCCAGCGGTGGGTGGAGGGACTGCTGTGGGGGACCGCAATCGCCGCACTGCTCTTCGCGCTTGGATGGCCCCTGTGGAGTCAGGAAGTTCCTCTCGCCACGCTGCCACTCGCCCTTGCGGTGGCGCTCCGGACGGCCGGGCTTGCCCTGGCCCGCAGGCGAGCGGAAGCCGCGGTTTAGTCCGGGTCAGCGCTCCATGCGCATGGCCATGGCAGCCGTGGGACGGGCCTCGTAGCCACCCGCCTCTCCCTGTACGACGAACAGGACTGCCAGTTCCAGGGAATCGGCCAGGGAAGAGCCTTCGTCCGGCCCCAGGACGCTGAGGGCCGTGGCCCAGGCATCCGCCCACACGGCCTCGCGGTGCAACACGCTCACCGAGAACCCCTGCCAGGGAATAGGCAGCCCCGAGCGGGGATCGAGCAGGTGAGAGTATCGGACTCCGTCGATCTCGTGGAAGTTCCGATAGTCGCCGGACGTCGCAATCGCCTCGTCCCTCAGGTCAAGCACTCGGAAGATGGTGCGGGAACCCGGCGTCGGAGCCTCGACGGCCACGCGCCACGCAGTGCCGTCCGGCCTCGAGCCGCGCGCACGGACCTCACCGCCAACCTCCAGCGCGAACGCCGTAGCGCCCATCCGCACGACGCCCTCGGTCGCGACGTCGAGGGCATAACCCTTGGCGATCGCCGAGAGATCCACCACGACCCCCGGATCGGCCTTCGACACCGTGCCGGCGCGCGTGTCCACTTCGAGGCGATCGAGGCCGACCAGGGGGCGAAGGCTGGCCATGGTCGCGGCGGGCGGCGGGCGGGGCGTATCCCCTGGCCCCGGCCCGAAGCCCCACGCGTCGACCAGCGGTGCCACGGTGATGTCGAACGCTCCGCCGGAACGCTCACCCACTTCCGCGGCGACCTCCAATACGGCGACGGTCTCGGGTGAGAGCGGCGTCGCCGCCGTGGTCGAAGATCGATTGAAGCGTGACAGCTCGGAAGTGGAGTCCCAGGTGGACATCAGGCCTTCGATGCGGTCCAGGCGGGACTGGACGGTGTCCCCGATCGCGTTCACCCAGGCCCCGGGAGCCCCCTGGGGAAGAACGACCTTCAGGGTCCACGTGGTACCCATGGTCGTCCCGCCCATCTGACGCAGCTCGGAAGGTCGCTCGCCGTAGAAGGTGCGCCCCGCGATCGTGCCGAGAACGACCACCAGCGCCAGGGCGAGGAGAAGCCACACCCAGCTCCGGCTCGTCACCGGCGAAGGTGAAGCCACCTCCGCCGGGCGCACGTCCTGGTTCAATCCGTCGCTTCGGCGGTCAGCCTCACCTGGGCCGCTGGCCGGTCCATGACCAGCACCTGGTGACAGTTGCTGCAGTCAGTGGACACCGCCTCGCCATCCTCGGTGGTCATGCTGCTGGTGTGACAGCGCAGACAGCCACTCTTGAAGCCCGCATGGCCTATGTGATCCGGGTAGGTTCCCCAGGTGACGTTCATCTGCGGGAAGACGTTGGTGGCCCACAGGTCACCCACGACCTCGCCCGCGGTTGCGATCTCGCCCGCCATCTCCGCAGCCACCGACGGGTAGCTCTCCCGGTAGAAAGCCTCCAGGCCTTCGAAGATGCCCGCAACGGCCTCCTCCGTTGATCCCCATTCTTCCTTCAGAAGCCGCAGGCCCTCCCTGCGCACGAACGGAAGATCCTGCGACACGACGCCCCGAAGCAGCGCCTGGTCGATGGCCTGCTCGGGCGTCCAGTACACGTGCGTGGGCCGGTTGTGACAGTCGGCGCAGTCCATGGTCCGCCAGATGTCGGTCGGAATCGGCTCGTCACCTTCCGCGTGCTCCTCTTCCGTTCCGTTGGCGTTCCACCTGGGGTTGGGGTCGGCGGAGTTGAACCACCGCTTCTCGGTGCCATCGGGTCGGGTGAGAACCACTTCACGGATGTCCTCCCGGCTCGGATCCGACCGATACGTGACCTGGTTCGCCGGGTCCACGTGCCAGTGGATTCCGGCGGACTCGCCCATGGTCTCTCCACCGACGTGCACCAGCAGAATGGTCTGCAGGTGCGTGTTGGCCGAGTCGCTTCGGAACTTGTCGTTCACCTGGGTCCGGTCGCCGACGAACTTCGCGGGCCAGTGGCAATGCTCGCAGGTAGCGCTGGCCGGCCGCAGGTCCTGCACCGGGGTCGGAATCGGACGGTCGTACGAATTGGTCCACAGACGATACACCTGCCGGACTCCAGACACCTTGGCCTTCAGGAAGAAACGGGCTCCCGATCCCACGTGACACTCGACGCAGTGAACCCGGGCGTGTGGAGACCTCTGGTACGCCGTGAACTCCGGCTCCATGACGTGGCAGGTTTCTCCGCAGAAGGCATTGGAATCCACGTACTCGACGCCCTTGGCCGTCCCCATCACGATCACGATCGCGGCCATGACGCCGAACGCGCCGGCCGATACCAGCCAGGCCCTCGTGCGATCATCGTTCAGGTCCACCACCGGGTACTCCGCCTCGGCGATCTCACCCGTCTCCGAGAGGCGCGCGCGCTTCTTGTTCTGACGCCGAATCCCGAGGAAGATCAGGACGAGGCCGATCGTGAAGAAGATCGGCAACACCATGTACGTGATGATCCCGAGGTAGGGGTGCTGCTCGGTACCGATCGACTCCCACAACGTCAGTGTGACGATCAGGAAGCCACAGGTGCCTGCCAGGATCGTCCCGATCAGCCCGACGGGGCTGCGTGTGAGAGTGATCAGGAATCTCTGAACCCGCATGAACCGCTCCTCTTCTTGCTAGTCTGCCAGCGTGGCGACCATCACGGCCTTGATCGTATGCATTCGGTTCTCGGCCTGATCGAAGACCACGGATGCCTCGGATTCGAACACGTCGTCCGTGACTTCCATGCCGTCCAGACCGAACTCCTGGAATATCTGCTCGCCCACCTTCGTGTCACGGTTGTGAAAAGCCGGCAGGCAGTGCAGGAACTTGACGTCGGGGTTGCCGGTCGCCGCCATCGCCTCCGCATTGACCTGGTATGGCAGCAACAGCTTGATTCTCTCGGCCCACTTCTCCGCGGGCTCTCCCATGGACACCCACACGTCCGTGTACAGGAAGTCGGCCCCCTTCACGCCCTCGGTCACGCTCTCCGTGAGGGTCACCGAACCGCCGGATTCCGCCGCCCATTCGCGGCACTGCTCGACCAGGCTCTCCTCCGGCCAGTTGCTCCCCGGTGCGCACAGGCGAACGTCCATTCCCAACTTCGCGGCGCCGACCATCAGCGAGTTGCCCACGTTGTTGCGTGCGTCGCCCAGGTAGCAGAACGAGATCTCCTCGGACGGGCGCCCGGCGTGCTCGACCATCGTCATCACATCGGCGACGACCTGCGTCGGGTGGAACTCGTCCGTGAGTCCGTTCCACACCGGGACACCGGCGTCCCGGGCCAGTATCTCGACCCGGTCCTGGCCGAAACCGCGGTACTCTATGCCGTCGTACATTCGGCCAAGCACGCGCGCCGTATCCGCGACGGACTCCTTGTGCCCGATCTGTGATCCCGTCGGCCCGAGGTACGTGACGTGCGCCCCCTGATCGTACGCGGCCACCTCGAAGGCGCACCGGGTCCGGGTCGAGGTCTTCTCGAAGATCAGGGCGATGTTGAGGCCGCTCAGACGGGGAATCTCCCGGCCCTCCCGCTTGGCAGCCTTGAGCTCAGCAGAAAGATCGAGGAGGTAACGAATCTCGGCCGGAGTGTAGTCGACCAGCGTCAGGAAGCTGCGACCCTTGAGATCTATGCTCATGGATACGAGGGTTCCGTATTGTGGGTTGTGGGCTTCTCCGCGTCAGCGCGCGCCCTGAATGTCTGGAGCACGGTTCGGATTGTCGCATCCGGTGCGCTCTCGCGCCACCGGTCAGGGCGTGTCGTCGGCCGAGTCGGCCCTCGTGCCGATCTCGACGACTTCCGCCGATTCGTATCGAAAGCGACGCGTGACTTCCAGGGACGGGCAACACATTGGATCCGCAGGCCCGTGCATGGTGAGATCGACCTGGACCTCCCCTTCGACGATTCGAATTCTGTCCACGGGCACGCGGTCGCCCAGGAACCGGGTCGCCGCGTTGACCGGTTGACCGTCCCGGTTCAGGACCAGGGCCAGGTCCAGGAACGTGCCGCTACCCCCGGTGGTCGTGGCCAGGACCACCGCGGCGTCCGGCGCTCCGTCCGAGTCGATGTCGCCCACCGCGTACTCGGGCAGGAAGAACACCGATACGCGCCGCGCCGTGTCCCGGTATGCGCCCTGCACCAGGCGAATCTCGCCTTCCTCCACGTGCTGGCTGGCGTACACCGCGGAGCGCAGACTCGCGGCCGACAGCTCGGGCGGGGGCGGCGGCATCGGAACGTCTTCGGCGGCGCAAGCGGAAATCGTCGCCACGAGGCCTCCGGCCACGGCCGCAAGCCCGAAGTTCCGCGCGCGACACCCGGCGCTGGCCATCAGAAGGTGTACCCGATACTGAACGTCAGCCCGTAGTCGTTCGAGCTCTCGCCCGTCGACGGCTGCCGGCTGTCGAAGTTGTCGAAGAAGCTGAACCCGACCGTAAAGTCGCTGATCAGCTCGTAGGACAGCCTCGCGTTGAAGTCGATGCGTACGCGACCGAGGTCGCTGAGAATCGGCGTCACCGTGAGATCGCTGGCAATGTCCGTCTTCGGACTGTCGAACAGAAAGAACTCGAAATCGCCCGCGACCGGCAGCTGGATCGTATTGGTCGTGCCGGCGTCGTTGGCGTAGTCCTCGTTGGCGTATGCGAGGGTGCCGAGGAGGGATAGCGTCATCCTGTTCGTATGGATGAGCTCGCGGGCCGCGCCGGCACCGATCGTCTGACGCAAATCGAGGTTGATCGATTCATTCTGCTCCAGCGACCCGAATA
>JAMJQV010000067.1 GCA_023554435.1 Gemmatimonadota bacterium
CTCGTCACCAGAAGAGAGAAGTCGAGGGCGCGCGCCGAGTGAGTCAGAGCGCCCACCGATACATAGTCCACACCCGTGCCGGCAATGTCCCGTACCGTATCCAGCGTCACCCCACCCGACGCCTCGATCCGTGGATGCGGCCGCGGACTCCGGCGCACGATCGCCACGGCCGCCGTAAGCTCGTCAAGGGTCATGTTGTCGAGCAACACGCGGTCGGGAGCATACGCCAGGGCCTCCACGAGTTCGAGCTGGCTCGTAACCTCGATCTCGACTTCGAGACCTTCCCGCCGTGCACCCGGACGAGCGGCCTCGATGGCGGCCGCAACGCCTCCCGCTGCCCGTATGTGGTTCTCCTTGATGAGCACCATGTCGTACAGGCCACGTCGGTGGTTCATGCCGCCGCCCGTGGCGACGGCGTATTTCTCAAGCGTGCGCCATCCGGGCGTCGTCTTCCGAGTGTCCGCGACCCGGCACGCGGTGCCCGCAACGGCCTCCATGTAGCGACCCGTCAGGGTCGCGATCCCGGAGAGCCGGGCCAGGAAGTTGAGGGCGGTTCGCTCAGCCGCCAGAATCGAGCGCAGCGAACCCGAGACGCCGAGTACCGGGTCGCCAGCGACGACCCGCGCCCCATCTTCGACGCGTTCGACCACCTCCACCGTTGGGTCCACGTACTCGAACACACGGCTCGCAATCGGTACACCGCAGGCGATTCCGTCCTCCTTCGCCGTGATCCATGCCTCGCCGGCCGCGTCAGCCGGGATGGTCCACTCGCTCGTGCGATCCCCGTCGCCGAGGTCTGCCTCGAGTTCGACACGAATCAGCGGATCCGCCGTCACGACGATACTCACGGTCATCGGAGCCCGGGCTGGAAGGCCGCGGCAACCAGGTACGCCGAGCCGGCGGCCCAGCAGTACCAGGCGAACCGGTAGAATGCCCCGGTCTGCAGCATTCGCACGAACAGGCGGATCGCCATCACTCCGGCGACCAGCGCGGCGGCGAACCCGGCCCCGAGCACGGCGGCTCCCGGTCCGCCCGCGCCACCCGCATCTCGAAGCTGTAGCAGGCCCGCGCCGAGAATTGCCGGAACGGACATCAGGAAGGAAAACTCGGCCACGGCCACGGCATCGACGCCGCGCCACGTCCCCACCGCCACCGTGGCTCCCGAGCGACTGATACCAGGGAGGATGGCGGCCGCCTGGGCGATGCCGATCCACACGGACTGGCCGGCCGACGGAGTCGGGTCCTCCGCACGGGCGGACGTGAGACGTACCGAGTAGACAATGAATCCCGTGACGATCAACAGGCAGGCGGCGAACACCGGCCGGCCGAAGGCCGCCTCGAACCAGTCCTTCGCCAGCACACCGACGATGCCGGCCGGCAGCGATGCGAGGACCAGGAGTCCGATATAGGACCACGAAGCGCGCTCTCCACGCAGCGCACCCGAAGCAAGCGACCCCACCCGCCCGCGATACACCCACAATACGGCGCACAGGGTGGCCAGGTGCACCGTGACCTCGAAGGTCACTCCCGGTAGACGGATCCCGAGAAGCGCCTGTCCCAGGACCAGGTGGCCGCTACTGGAGACCGGGAGAAACTCGGTCAGCCCCTGCACGATCCCGAGTACGATCGCCTCGAGTACGCTCACCGCGCCGGCCCGTCGAGGATCTCTTCGTAAAGGCTCTCATACATCGGCACGATCAACTCGGCCGAGTAGCGCTCCACCGCCGCGCTTCGCGCCGCACGTCCGAACGAGGCCCACCGATCGGGGTCCGTCAGGAGCCGCACGCCGCTGTCTGCCATTTCGTCGACAGCCCCTACGGGGTGCAGGAATCCGGTGACCCCGTGATCGACGACCTCCGCGAGCCCACTGCCCCCGGTCCCTACGACGGGGACCCCGCTGGCCAGCGCCTCGAGGGCCACGAGGCCGAATGACTCCTGCTCCGAGGGGAGCAGAAACAGATCGGCGCAGGACAGCAGTTCCGCCACGGATTCGAGCTTTCCGAGGAACACGATGTCCTCGAGAACACCCAGGTTCCCGGCCAGCTCCGTCGCGGCCGCTCGTTCGGGGCCATCGCCGATGAACACGAGTCGTGACGCTACCTCGCGACGGATGCCTGCGAACGTGCGGACCACATCGTCCACCCGCTTCACTTTCCGGAAATTCGAGATGTGCATGACGATCTTCTCACCGCCCGGCGCGAGAGCCCGGAGGTGGCAGTCATCCCGGCCCGGCTTGTAGATCTCCGGATCGACGAAGTTGGGCACCACCCGGATGTCGAGCTTGTCACATTCGAACGCCCGGTGCGTCTCGTCCCTCAGGTACTCGGACACGGCCGTCACCCCGTCCGATTGCTCCACCGAGAAGCGGGTGATGGACCAGAAGGACGGATCCTGGCCCACCAGGGTGATGTCCGTCCCGTGCAGGGTGGTCACGACTCGCAGGTCCCGGTCCTCCCGCAGCAGCATCTGCTTGGCCACCCAGGCCGCCTCGGCGTGGGGAATGGCGTAATGGGCATGCATGATGTCCAGGTCGTGCTGCCGCGCCACTTCGTGCATGCGAACCGTGAGAGCCAGCGAGTACGGTGGGTACTCGAACAGAGGGTAGTGCGGAACCTCGACCTCGTGGAAGAACAGCCCCTCGTGGAACGACGTGAGGCGGAACGGCTGCGCGTACGTGATGAAGTGGATCTCGTGGCCGCGGGCCGCCAGCTCGATGCCGAGCTCGGTGGCCAGAGCGCCGGACCCGCCGTACGTCGGGTAACACGCGATCCCTATCTTCATGCTCTCACTGCTCTCACCGATTCGTTCATGCGGGCCGTTGCTCCTCGCTAATCTCGTCCGATGATCTCGACCGCGTCCAATCCTCCGCGATCCTCCGGGCCAGCTCCTCGGTATCCGTGTGCGCCTGCACCCGGTTCACCTCCTCCCCAAGCTGGTGCCGGAACCAGGTTCTCTGGCGTCGGGCGTACTGCCAAGTATCGCCAACGATGGCCTGAACGGCCTCATCGCGCGAGATCTCTCGACGGGCAAGTCGCCAGACATCCACGTACCCGATCGATGTCATGGCCGGTGAGCCGGGTCCGTGCCCCCCGGAGATCAGACTCTCGACCTCTTCGATCCAGCCGGAATCGAGCATCAGCCGGACCCGCTTCTCGATGCGAGCGCGATGCGCTTCCGCTTCGAGATGGAGTACCCAGGTCCGGGCCCGCAACGCCTCCGCCTCGGGCGGCCCGTGGCGCTGCCACCACGTCAGACTGCGTCCCGTCAGCAGCGCCAGCTCGAGCGTCCTGCCGGCACGCTGTCGGTCGACCACCGGCAGGCGGACTTCCATGGCGGGATCAAGCCGCCGAGCCCAGCGCCGGACTTCCTCCAGCGGCAGCTCCGACACAAGGGACTCCAGGACCGAGCTGCGCTCCGCATCGAGATCGGGCTCCCGGAACACAGGTTGCATCAGGG
>JAMJQV010000068.1 GCA_023554435.1 Gemmatimonadota bacterium
GAACGAGCAGAAGCCCTCGCCGCCGTATCCCAGCCCATCGTAGGAGACGCCATTCTTGACGAAGATGCTGCAGTCCATGACCCGGGCCATTCGGCTGAGATGGTCCAGGTGCTTGGAGTGCATGGTCGCCGTGTGCCGGAATCCGTGCTCCGCCGCCTTCGCACGCTCGATGCCCTCGTAGGCGTCCCGAACGCGCGTGAGAGGGAGAATCGGCATCATCTGTTCAGAGAAGATCAGCGGATCGTCCTGTTCCACCTCCGCGAGGACGAGTCTGACCTCGTCACCCGCCTCGATACCGATTTCCTTCAGCAGAACCGCGGCGTTCTTGCCGATGAACGTCTTGTTCATCGTTCCGTGCCGGCCCGCTTCGGGACGATCCGTGAAGATGCTGCGCCGGAGGGCATCGATCTGGCGGGCGTCGATCTCGACCGCCCCGTTCGCGCACATGGCGCGCTTCAGGTCGTCGGCGATCGAGGCGACGGCAAACACCTCTTTCTCGTCCGTGCAGATGATGTTGTTGTCGAACGACGCTCCGCGCACGATATCCCGGCCCGCCTGTGCGATGTCCGCCGTCTCGTCCACCACGACCGGTGGATTCCCGGGTCCGGCGCACACGGCTCGCTTCCCGCTCGACATGGCGGCGCGCACGACCCCGATGCCGCCGGTGACGGTAAGCAGATTCACGCCCTTATGGCCCATCAGCGCGCCGGCGGTGTCGATCGTCGGCTCCGCGACGGCGCACACCAGGTTGGGCGGACCTCCTGCTTCGACGATGGCGTCATTGACGAGCTGGACCGTCCGGTTCGAGCAGGCCTTCGCTCCGGGATGGGCGTTGAACACCACCGCGTTGCCTGCCGAGACCATCGAGATCGAGTTGCACGTGACCGTGGAGATGGGGTTCGTGCTGGGGATGATGGAGCCGATCACGCCATACGGAGCGAACTCCACGACGGTGAGTCCCCCGTCGCCGCTCCAGGCCCCGGTATCCAGGAACTCCACCCCGGGCGCCTTGTTCGCGTTGAGAAGCACCTTCTCGACCTTGTCCTCGTACCGCCCCATCCCCGTTTCCTGCCAGGCCTCGCGTGCCAGGGGCTGGGCGTTCTCTCGCATCGTGCGGCGGATGTGCGCGATCATCTGCTCACGCAGAGAGACCGGAAGCCCCTGCAGGTCCCGGTAGGCTTTCCGGGCCGCCGCTACGGCGCTGTCCACGTCCGGAAACAGGTTGTCGCCGTGTTTCGGCGTGGCAGACGGACCGGGCCTCTCGGCTACGGGACGCCGGGGCGGCAGGGGACCGGCTCGGCCCGCTGGTTCGCGGTGTCCGAGCTCCGACATGACCCGGTCGATGACGGACTGGATCTTAGACTCTTCCATCGTCAGCCGTCCCGCGACTTGTCGTATGTGACCTCTCCGTCGACGGCGAGCGAGTCCACGATCGCCATAATCACCGCATCACACGGACGTTTGTCGGTGACGGAGGTCTGCCGCGCCGAGCTTCCGGTCGCGTACAGCACCACCTCGCCCAGACCGGCCCCCACCGCATCCGCCGCCACTCGGTAGCCCGCAGCCTCCCCGCCCTCGATGTCCAGCTGCCTCAGGACGAGGAACTTCAGGCCTTCCAGCGAAGGCTCCTTGTTCGTCGAGACCAGCGTACCGACGACTCTGCCTAACAGCATGTCCTGCTCCGTTGCTGTGAGTGACGCCAACTTGAACGATCACTCAACTCTGATCGACTCCGGCCCTGCCCACGGACGGACCGGAGGCTTCAGGGTACTCTCGGAACGGGGCGCTACCGCTTCGCGGTCTTCGACCCGGTGCTCGCGCGACCGAGGGGCAGTGCCACATCCACGTTCGCGTGCGGACGCGGGATGACGTGGATCGCCACGAGTTCGCCGATCTTCTCAGCGCCGCGTGCTCCGGCCTCGACCGCCGCCTTCACGGCCGCGACGTCGCCTCGCACTACGGCCGTGACGTAACCGCCGCCGGTCTTCTCGTACGAAACCAGTTCCACCCTGGCCGCCTTGACCATCGCGTCGGCCGCCTCGACCATCGCCGGGTAGCTGCGGCACTCGATCATTCCGAGTGCGTCGACCGCGCCATACTCTTCAGCCATTCTCTCCTCCTGGTGAATCCGGGAGCGCCGCCGCGCTCCTCAGGGAAATCTCGTCAGTCCCGTCGCCCGGTGGCCGCCTCGCGGCCGCTGACACCTTCAATCGCGGCCACCGCCGCGCCATAACCCGCCATGATGTCCCGCTCCTCTCCGCCCAGGTACACCCGCCCGAAGCTGCCGAACGCCCGCACGTCGAGGATGTTGATGTGTGCTGCCTTCTCGGCCTCGTTGGCCGCCAGGGCCGCGTATCCAGCCGGTTCGACTTCCAGCACGTACAGCGTCTGGCCCGCGAGCAGCATGTGGCCGAATCGCATCCGGTTCACCAGCTGCACCTGGTGGGCGTCGATATGCCGGATGATCTGGCTGGAAACCACGCGCGGCTTGATCCGATCCGATTCCTGGTGATCCAGCGCATCGAGGATCGCCGCCCCGGCAGCCCTGACTTCCGACTGCTCCGAGTGGTGCACTTCGAGGAGCCCGAACAGGCGCTCCACGATCTGCATCCCCGGCTTCACGCTCGTGGCCTTGAGGGCGATATCCGTGATGCGGTTGATCTCGATTCCAGGCGAGATCTCGATCCACAGCGAGGCATCACCCGGGAGGGGAAGGAACCCGCGCGCCACCGTGCCCAGATAGGCGGCGTGCTGCGGCTGCAGGTTGTCCAGGAAGCAATAGGTTCGCAGATCGACGGACATGTCTTTACCTCACGAGTCAGCTTCTTGAGCGATCTTGACGCTCGCGCTCGCGCCGATGCGGCTGGCGCCCGCGGCGATCATCTTCTTCGCATCCGCGTAGGTTCGGATGCCTCCCGACGCTTTCACTCCCATCCCGCTTCCGACCACGCGCCGCATCAGCGCGACGTCCTCCGCGGTCGCGCCGCCGGGCCCGAACCCGGTGGAGGTCTTCACGAAGTCCGCGCCGGCGACCTTGGCCAGCTGGCAGGCGGCGACCTTCTCCTCGTCGGTGAGGAGGGCGGCTTCGATGATGACCTTCAGAATCGCCCCCCCCGCGTGCACGGCCCGTGCGACCGCCGCGATGTCCTGTTCGACGAGCTCGTAGTCCCTCGACTTGAGCCCGCCCACGTTGATCACCATGTCGACCTCCGTGGCGCCATCACGCACCGCCTTCTGCGCTTCGAACGCCTTGCTTTCGGTCGACGTGGCCCCCAGCGGGAAACCGATCACCGTGCACACCAGGACATCGGTATCCTTCAGAAGGTCGGCGCACAGCTTCACGTAGGATGGGTTCACGCACACCGAAGCGAAGGCGTGCTTCTTCGCCTCGTAGCACAACTGCGCGACCTGGTCCTGAGTGGCATCCGGCTTCAGGAGGGTATGGTCGATCATGTGGCTCACACGGCCGTCCGTAGGCGCGATTCCAAGCGTGCTCGCGAGCCGGTCCGCGCCGGCGCTGACGAACGGCTGCACCCGGTCGAAGTAGTTGCCGGCCGACAGGTCCTGTGCGGACGTGCCGCCCTCCTGCTCACGCTGAACCAGCACCATGACCTGGTGTGTGACCTGCTCGATGATGCGTTCGAGCGTCCTCTCGTCGAGCTTCATGCTCATCCCTTCAGGTACCTGCGCTCGATGTCCATGATCTTGTCCACCCGTCTCGCGTGCCGCCCCCCGCCATGCGGGGTGTCGAGCCACGTGTCGACGATTCGCCGGGCCAGCGCGCCGCCGATCAGGCCGGCGCCGAGAGTGAGAACGTTGGCGGCGTTGTGCTCACGGCTGTTCACGGCCGTGGCCTCGTCGTAACACATGGCCGCGCGTATTCCCGGCACCTTGTTCGCCGCCATGCACGACCCGATTCCTGCGCCGTCCACGATGATGGCCGCCGTGGCCTTTCCCTGGGCCACCAGTCGGGCGGCGGCGAGGGCCAGGTCCGGGTAGTCGACGGATTCCGTTCCGTGCGTCCCACAGTCGATCACGGAATACCCGCGCTCCCGAAGGTGACCGGCGAGAGCCTGCTTCATTTCGAAGCCACCGTGATCGGCCGCCACCGCGACCGTCCGCTCGCCATCAGTTGAACCGGACTCAGCGGCGACCGACTCCGCGGACGGCCCCCGTACGACCGTCACTCCGCGCTCGAGCGCCGTTTGCCGGGCCAGAGGTGTCACGATGGCCTCTTCGTCCACGTGTACGGCGCTTCCCGCGGTCAGACTCTCGATGTCCTGCTGGGTGACCAGGCGTGAGTCGCCGGTCGTCGCGGCATCCGCGGTCGCCTGTACCGTGCGGAGCACGACGCGGCGAACCATCTCCCGGACCGTCCGCTCGTCGATCACCAGGCCCTCCACCACGCGTCGTCATCCCCGCTTGCCTCGCCTGCCGGCGAAGCGGCCGTCCCGGGGGTCGCAACCGCCGAGGCCGCCGCTCCACTCGGCACGCGCTGCCTCGTCCGGGCCGCCCCGGCCACGGGCGTTCGCCCGGTGTCAGATCGGAACGCAACGCTCACTCCGGTCTCGTCGGCGGAGAGGTCCAGCAGCAGGCGCAGCTGTGACACCGAGTCGTCGAACGGGTCGATCGAAGTCGAGACGCGGGCCTGCATGACCGCTCCCTGCAGGACGGAGAGTGCATGAGTGGCCAGGGCATGCCGGTCGGTGCCGGAGGGCAGGCGATCTCCCGCCGCGACGAGCCAGGATTCCACCCGCCCGGTCCAGGACTCGAAGTAGGCGTCAACCAGGTGTCGGGCTTCGGGGAAGCGGCTCGCGATCTCGAGGGAGAGGTCTCCCACGGGGCAGCCCCTCGCAAAGCCTGACACGAGCAAGCGTCCGCGGTACAACTCCAGGAGCGCGAACACTCTCTCGATCGGATCGTCGGCGGCCCGTTCGGCGGCTCCGAGCAGGGCGGGCTCCAGCACCTCGACGTACTTCTCGAGCACGGCGACGAGCAGGGCCTCTTTGCTCGGGAAGAAATGGTACAGGCTGCCGCTGTTTACATCTGCTTCGCGCAGAATGGCAGCGACGGCCGTGCCCTCGAAGCCGTTGGCCTCAAAGAGCCGCGCCGCGACGCTGAGAATCCGATTCCTCGTGTCACTGGCCATGGTGTTGACTAAACATTCAACGAAATGGATGGCGCTGTCAAGGCCTGTTGAGGGTGCTGTCACCCAGAGCCCGACAATGCCGCTCCGGGGAACATGAGAAAAGTTGCGAAATCGATCAATGAACGGAGCCGGCAGCTGAGGGTTGGGTGCAGTCAGCTGAATGCGAAGGTGCCGATGTCCCGAATTGAACGAACGCTCAAGCTCTTGGGCGGTTGAAGGAGTCGAGATTGCGGGTACCGGGGGCTGGCCGGCGGTTGCGGTGCACCGTCATCTTGAACGCAAACGCGTATGCCAGGGGGGATCCGATGCGCTTGAAGGCCAGAACGTTGGTGCCGCTGTCCATGCTGCTGGTCGGGTCGGCCGGCTGCACCGGGGAGCCGGAGCCGCCGATTCCGGCGCGAGTCGCGGGGACGATCACGATCGCCTCGGATCACCAGCGTCTGGTGAAGGGGTTCGAGTGGGCCAGGGATGCGGCCCTCGGGTACGCGCGGGAGGGAGACCCGGTGGGGAAGTGGTTCGAAGCCGCACTTCCGGGTCGGGAGGCCTTCTGCATGCGAGATGTCTCGCACCAGGCGGAGGGGGCCCTGGCCCTCGGGCTGTACGACCACACGCTCAACATGATGAGAAAGTTCGCGGCAAGCATCTCCCCGAAGCGCGACTGGTGCGGCTACTGGGAGATCGACCGGTACGACCGGCCGGCTCCCGTGGACTATCGTAGCGACGAGGACTTCTGGTACAACCTGCCTGCGAACTTCGACGCGGTGCAGGCGAGCGAGCGCGCCTGGGAGTGGACGGGCGACCCCGCCTGGCTGACCGATCCGACCCTGGCGGAATTCTATCGCCGCACGCTCAATGACTACGTCGAGCGCTGGGATGAGGATGGGGATGGGATCATGGAGAGCCCCGAGTCAGCGGGGATCCGCGGGATCCCGACCTATTGGGAAGGAGAGGGACCACGGGCGGCGACCGGCGGTGACCTCGTGGCCGCCCAGTATGCGGCGAACCGTGCCTACGCCCGGATGCTCAGGTCCCGCGACCATCCGGGCGACGTCAGCGACGCCGAGGAGCGCGACGCCGAGGCCGCCCGACTGCGCGCTCTGTTCAACGAACGGTGGTGGAGCTCCGAGCACGGCCGGTTCTACGGGGCGATTCTACCGGGTGGTGCGTTCGACACGACGCACGTCCCCGCGATGCAGATCTTCCCTCTTTACTTCGAAATCGTGACCCCGGAACGCGCCGATCCGCTGTTCGAGGGGCTCGATCCGGGTGTGAACGTCGAGGAGAACTCGTATCTGGCCGAGGCCCACTACCGATACGGACGAGATGCCCGGGCGTTCGGCTTTCTTCTCGCTCAGATGGACCCCGGGCTCGCGCGACGTGACTACCCGGAGAATCCATTCACGGCCGTTGGGGGGGTGGTTCGGTGGCTGGCGGGCCTCCGACCTCTCGCGTCCGCGCGCACCGTCGAGACGCGATCACGGCTTACGCCCGATGTCGAGTGGCTGGAGCTCTCGGACGTCCCGGTCCTCGACGGATCACTGCGATTGCGGCACGAGGGCCGGGAATCCACCCGCCTGACGCACCAATCGGGAAGCTGGACACGCTGGCGGGCCGTCTTCGCGGGTCGGTACGAGCTGCTGTTCGTGGATGGAGAGCCGATCGCCGCGACCCAGCGCCTCACCCTTGCGGGCGAAGTCGAGAGCTTCGTTGAATTGGACCTCGAACGGGGTGGGACCCGATCCGTCTCCGTCCCGGGACACTGATCTCGGGGACCGGCGGCCGAAGCCGGGCTAGAACAGCTCCGTTTGGGTCTGCATCGGTTCCATGCACTGCGGGTCGTCGTTGGCCACGTAGTTCACCCGTGTCGTGACCGGAAAGAACTGGATGTCCTGTTCGTCGCCCGGTGCGAGGAGCGGATCCAGTTCCCAGGGGATCGTGTCGGGATCCATCCACAGGTCGAAGTGCTCCGGCTCGACGATCACCGGCATGCGGTCGTGCAGCTCCCGCAGGGTTTCGCTGGCCTCCGTCGTCAGAATGGTGCAGCTCTCGATTGTCTTCCCGTCCGGCGCCTTCCACCGGTCCCACAGTCCGGCGAATCCAAACGGACGGCCATCGGAGAGGCCGATCCAGTAGGGCTGCTTGCGTCGGCCGGCCGCGTGCCACTCGTAGAAGCCATCCGCCACGACGAGGCAGCGCCGTTCCCGGTACGAATCCCTGAACGAAGGCTTCTCGGAAACCGTCTCGGACCGCGCGTTGATCAGGGGCTGCCCGCCTCCAAGCTCCCGGGCCCACCGGGGGACCAGCCCCCATCTCATCCTGGCGGCCTCACGAGGAACCGGTGACCCGGCAGGAGCGAGGTGCAGTCCGGGGCGCTCCCTGAGGCCGGGAGGCGCCCGCACTACGTCCACGTCCTGCGTAGGCGCGATGTTGAATCGAGGCTCTACGGCTGGGACTTCGTCGAGGCGGAACAGCGCCGCCCATTCACTGGCCGGAGTGGCGAGTGTAAATCGACCGCACATGCCCACAAGTATACCTGCCGCTGGGGCGGTTGGCGAAAATTGTCGCGCGGCCAGATACCGGGAACTCGAGGTCCCCCTGAGGGTTTGTAGACATGACGAGGATGGATTAAGTTTGGTAACGCCCGAGTCCAATGGGTGATCGAGGCTCGATCGAAAGCGCGATCGTTGAATCGAATCGGGAGTCGCGGGATGAGTGAGAAAACGGGTGTCGAGAAGCGTTACCGGGTGGCCCTCGCGGCCGGCCTGGTTGTCGTGGTGGCCCTGCAGGCGGCCCTTTTCGCCTGGAGCGGAGCCGACGATGAGGACACCGAGCGACCGGTGGCTCAGCTCGTCGATATGCCCGAGAACGACGCCCCGCTGGCGGACGTGGCGGAAGTCCTGACGCCCCAGCCCGAGAATGAAGCGGCTCCGAAACGAGCCGATGTCACGACCATGGCGGCGATTCCGTCGATACCCAAGCTCACCGCGGCCATGGCGAACGCCGTGCAGCCGGTGATGTTCCTGGAGAACCTCGACGAGCCGGAGGCCGAAGAGAATCCGGCCGTGACCTACGCGTCGGTCTCCGCTTTCGTGGCCCCTGGCGATGACAATGCACAGGCGCTGCGTCCCATCGACGACCGCCCGGTGTCGGTTCTTGCCGCGATCGGCGGTTCGGGCCGGGGAATGGGGATCGGGGGAGACGGACCGCATTGCGCGCCGGGTGAAGGCCGCTGGCCCGAAGATACCGGCCGGTGGTTCAGTCGCAGTCCGGTCGTTTCAGGCGCCCCGTCGGTCCTGCGTTCGCGCATGTAGCCGCGGAAGAACCGGCTGCCACCGGCAGGTGGCCATGCCGCTGAGTACCCTGGAGGGCCGGCTTCGCGCCGGCCCTTTTCGTTATTGGGCCCCCTGGCCGGCGGTATCCGCCGCCGCGGGCGCCGCCGGTACCGTATCCGCCGCCTCGTCCACTGGATCGTCCTGCCCAATCAGTCCGCGCAGTGCGTCGAGTCCTCGCTCCCGGACTTCGGCTTCGCCCGACTCACGGGCCTGTCGAGCGGCTTCCTCGAGCACGTTCCTCGTCGATTCCTCCATAGCGTCGGGATCCAGCTCGAACCGGGGATCCGAAGCCTGGCCGGTAAGCCGCAGGGCGAGTTCCAGGGCTCCACCGGCACGCACGTAACGGTCGATTACCTCCCCGGCGGCCCCGGCGGCCGAAGTCGCGGCGCGGGCCAGCGTCGAATCGGGGCGCACGAGTGCTCCCAGGTCCAGGGATCCTCCGAAGCCCAGGGCTCCCGTCGCCTCGGCCACCAGCTCCGAGCCGCTGAACTGGCTCCCGTCGAGCAGGATGAGCCCGCGATCGATGAGAAGCGGAGCGCTCCACCGGGAGAATCGGAGATTTCTGACGCCTTCCAGCCGGAGATACCGGAGCAGTCCGTCGGTCAGTGGATTCGGCTCGATCCGACCGTCCCGGATCTCGAACTGGCCGACCCCGTTGAGCACCTGCGTGACCGGGAGTACCAGCCGGTCCAGGCCGCCCTCGAGCTCCAGGTCCAGGCTGAGCGTGCCGGCAATCAGCGTCCCGAGCGGCGTGTTGTGCGCCAGGTACTGCTCCGCTCGAACATTCCGCAGCGAGACGTCGAACCGGAAGGGCTCTGCATCGGACTCGCCCAGCCGCAGGCTGCCCCGAGCCGATCCAGTCCCTCCATAGGCTCCGAAGCTCGCTTCCTCGAGATCCACCCGGTCCCGGTCGAGGCGCAGTACTCCCCGCACCCGGTCCAGCCGATACGGAAGTCGCAGCACG
>JAMJQV010000069.1 GCA_023554435.1 Gemmatimonadota bacterium
GATCGCCGATCAGATTGAAGGCCTGGAAGATGAACCCGATGTGCCGGTTCCGTACCCGGGCCCGTTCGGACGCGGTCAGGTTGGCGACGTCTTCGCCGTCCAGCCAGTAGCCGCCCTCGGTCGGTGTGTCGAGCAGGCCGATCAGGGACAGCAGGGTGGACTTGCCGCACCCGGACGGTCCCATCACCTCGGCGAATTCGCCGTCACGGATCTCCAGGTGGATGTCCGCCAGGGCATGCGTTTCCATCTCCTCCGTGAAGAAGAGCTTCTGCACACCTTCCAAACGGATCAACGGCGTCCCATTCTCCATCTTCCGCCCCCGTGTTCGTCGTCCTCGTCCATGCGTCGCTGCCGAAAGGATCGTCCCGCAGCACGTCTGGCCTCACGCGTTAGACGCTCCCTGTCCCAAAAGGGTTGAGCAGCCCGTGTGATGCCTGTGACCATGTCGTACGTGGGGACGGTGCGGCCGGTTTCAGGTCGGGGTTCGGATCCGTGCGCGGGCTGCTCCATCCCTCTATGTTTGACAGCAGCGACCTGACATCCGACGTCAAAGGAGATCGAATGACGAAAACGTTGGCACTGCTCGCGGCCGTCAGCCTCGCCTGGCCGGCAGCGGTTGCAGGGCAGGACTCCGGTCCGCTGGAGGTAGGCGTCGAGGCGCCCGATTTCGAGTTGACGGGAGCGAGTCGCTCCGGCGTGCTGCCGGAACCGGTGCGGCTGAGCGAGTTCCGTGGGAAGACGGTCGTCATCGCCTTCTTCTACCGGGTTCGGACACCTGGGTGAACGATTCAAATGGAAGCGTACCGTGATCAGTACGCACGTCTGTTTGGAGAAGATGGGGACGTCGTTCTTCTGGCCGTGAACAGCGACTCGGCGGAGGACCAGGCAGCCTGGGCCCGGGACGCGGACTTTCAGTTCCTGTTCGCCAGCGATCCGGATAGCGAGGTGGGCAAGCTGTACGGCGCCGCGCGAAGTCGCAACGTGTTCATCGTCGACCCCGAGGGCCGCATCGCCTGGCGAGCCATCCCGTTCAGGGAGGTCGATCCCACGGCATACGAGGAGCTCGGAGCCGCGATCGAAGAAATCGCCGGCGAGCGCTAGCCCGCCGGCTCGGAAGCCAGGACTCCGCGGATCGCGGCGACGATGTCCTGGTCCCGTCCGATTCCCGTGTAGGCGACCGTGCCTTCGGCGTCGAGGATGACGATGTAGGAGGTCGCGGGCGTCTCGAACGCGCGTACGGCCTCGCCGCGGCTGTCCCATAGCGTCGGGTACGGGACCGGGTGGTCTTCCAGGTGGCTGCGCACGCGCCGTTCCGATTGACCCACGGCTACGGCGATCGCGAAGAAGTCCACCCGGTCGCCGTAGAGTCTGTGCGCTTCCAGCATGTCGGGATGCAGGTCCTCGCAGTTCTCGCACCACGTGGCCCAGAACTCCAGCAGCACCGGTCCATTGCCGAGATAGTCCGACAGGTCGACTTCTCCCCCCTGCACGTCCGGCAGAGTCGGCCCGGCCGGGACGGCGCCCCGTTCGATCCCGATACGGGTCTCCTGTGCGTACAGCGGGGCCGTGACGGCCGTGCTCGCACCCAGCAGGAGCGCTGCGGCAATGAAACGGTGCATGGCGGACATGTGCCTATCCCTCACCAGACCAGCCAGGCCTGGTACACGTAGTAAGCCGACATTCCGAGCATCAGCAGGCCGGCGATCTTCTTTGCCCAGGCCGTCCAGTTTCCGGCCCTCGGCAATCGGCTGGCTGCGCCGGTCGATACGCCCACAACGAACAACAGCGCGGTCATCCCCAGCGAGAACACGAACAGGTACGCAAAGCCCAACCACGCGCTTCCCGTCGTGGATACCCACGTGAGGACCGCTGCGAAAGCCGGAGCACCGCACGGCGCGGCGACCAGCCCCGAGGTGGCCCCTAGAAAAAATACGGCCGGGTAGGATCCCCCGCTCAGGCCGCCCGCCCACTGGACCAGGCGACGAGGTGCCGTCACCGGCAGCACGTCCAGCATCGCGAGGCCGAACAGGGCCAGCAGGAGGGCGATCAGCAGCCGGGCCCACACGCTGGCCGCGATCGTCCCGAATAGCTGGCCAGACAAACCGGCTATGAGCCCGGCCACGGCGTACAGCAGAGCCAGTCCCAGGACGTAGGACAGGGTGAGTCCGACCACCCGCGAGCGCGGGGCCGACTCGCCCGCCGTCCCCGAGATGATCCCCGCCGTGATCGGAATCATGGGGTAGATGCAAGGCGTGAGGCTGGTGAGCACCCCGGCTCCGAACAGAAGAGCCAGGGCGAGCGCGGGCTGAGAAGCCAGCGAGTCGCCGAGTCCGGTCTGCAGGGCAAGGAGGTGCCAGGTCGTTCCCATCGGTTCAGATCCTCAGGTCGCCGGGGATGCGGGGGAGGTGTCCGACCGCGGTTGTGTCGGCTCCGGGTCCAGCGGTTGAACGAGGATGTCCCGAGCGATGTCCGAGTCGATCGCGAGCTCCGTCTCCCCGATTCGGATCACACAGGCAGGCTGGTGCTGCACAAGCGTGATCTCCGCCTCCGGCCCGAGTCCGTACACCGTAAGCGTCCGATGCCGATCCGTGACCGTGGAGCCGAGACACAGAACGGTCGCCTTCTGTCCCGGCCGCAGCTCGGCCGCCGTTCGTACCCCGGGCGGGAGGCCCGCCACCGTAGGAAGGCGGCGTCGAAAGAGCCGTCTGACGAAGGACACCGTTGGCGGCGTCTCCGGGAACTCGTACTCGCACGCCGGGCAGCGCACCAGGTGGCACAGGGAGCCCAGGGGGCACCCGTGGGCGCACAGGGTATCGGTCTTCTCGAACTCGAAGCCGCACATCGGACAGGTCAGATAGTCTGGAGCCATCGTCCCACGTGGTTCAGGATACCGCCCACGAACAATGCGAAGGGGAAGATGAAGGCGACCATCCCTGCCGCAACAGCCTTGCCATGCTCCTTGGCGATGATCAGGAGCGTGGCGAAGCACGGCATGAACAGCGTGATGGTGACCATCGCGACCAGAATCTGGTGAGGGGTCAGCAGTGGATTCGGCCCGGTAACGGCGTCGAGGACGTACACGGCACCGAAGTCACGCCGCATGAATCCGACCAGGAACGCGTTCGACATGTCGGCCGGGAGTCCCAGCCATCCGGCCACCAGCGGCTCTGCCCACGTGGAGATGCGGGTCAGGAGATTCAGCCGGTCCATCACGAACAGCACGGCGGTCCCGACCGCGAAGACCGGGATGACCTCCCTGAGGTACCAGTCCAGTCGAGTGCCGGTCTTCACCAGCACGTTGCTGATCTGAGGACGGCGCATCGGCGGAATCTCGAGGATGAAGTCGCTGGCCTGGCCCGGGAACACACGGGCGGACAACCAGCCGACCGCGAGCAGGACGCCGGCCATCAGGGCGAGCCAGACGAGGGCCCCGGCAGGAGACAGCGCCGCCATCAGCGCGAGCAGGACACCGAGCTGCGCCGAGCAGGGGACTGCCAGCGCGAGCAGCATGGTCGTGACCAGCCGCTCCTTCCGTGTCTGCAGAATGCGCGTCGTCATGGTGGCCATGGTCACGCAGCCCAGGCCCAGGATCATCGGGAGGACGGCCTTTCCGTTCAGCCCCATGATCCGGAACGCCCGGTTCAGCATGATGGACATGCGGGCGAAGTACCCGGAGTCCTCCAGGATGCTGAACACGAAGAAGAAGATCGTCACGATCGGCAGCACGATGGCGAAGGC
Organism: Gemmatimonadota bacterium; assembly: GCA_023554435.1. Taxonomy (GTDB): domain Bacteria; phylum Gemmatimonadota; class Gemmatimonadetes; order Palauibacterales; family Palauibacteraceae; genus Benthicola. Next base: position 3,739 of record JAMJQV010000069.1, read on the forward strand.
ATAGCTGAACGCCATCGTGATCTGCCCGAATGGTCCGACCAGGAAATCGTGCAGGAGCCTCAGGAAAGACTGCCATCCAGTAAGATCCGCTTCCGCGGGAATGGTATAGGCCGGCTGGAGCGCCAACTTGTCGAACTGCCTGATCTCCAGGTCGTGTGCCGGAGACACGGGCAAGGACATGCTATAGGGAACCGTTTGCACCTGGTGCTCGTGTGGGAACGGAAAGACCGCATCCGTCGCCCGAATAGCGAGTGGACTGAGACGCTGCTCGAACCCGGCGATCTCCAGGGCATCGACGAGGGTGCCCGCACCGAACAGCCCCACGAACCAGAAGACGGTCAGCAGGATGGCGGCGAGGAACGCCATGCCCTTCACCGGATGCATCGCCCAGAAACCGATCCGCACGCCCAGGGGAGCGCCCTTCGGCTGGTCGATCGCATACGTATCCGCGATGATCTCGTTGACCCGGGAGAGACGATCCTGGGCGCCGCTCAACTGGGGTTGAGGGCCTGCTACCGTATCCACCTGCGTGGGCGGACCCCGGTGCAGCACCTGGGGGTCCGGCACCCGGGGCCTGGCCAGGGCCTCCACCAGGGCTTCCGTTCCCTCGTTTCGGGGCGCTACGGTCACGACGACGGGGATCCCGAGTATCTCGCCCAGGCGGTTGGCGTCGACACTGCCACCCCGGGCCTCGAGCTCGTCGTACATGTTGAGGACGAGCACCATGGGGCGCTGGAGTTCGACCAGCTGGAGGGTCAGGAGCAGGGCCCGGCGGAGGTTCTTGGCATCGGCGACCTGAACGATCGTGGCGTCCGGGTTCTCGGTGAGGAGTCCCCGCGTTACACGCGCTTCGTCACTTCGGGGCGAAAGGTCATTCAGCCCCGGGGTGTCGACGACCTCCTGCTCGAGCCCGTTGAACGACGCGCGAGCCCGCACCAGCTCCACCGTCGTGCCAGGGTAGTTCGACACGGTGACGTAGCGCCGGGTGAGGTTCCGGAACAGCAGGCTCTTGCCGACGTTCGGATTGCCCACCAGAACGATGGAGCATTCCGCCGTCGGGATCTCGGTATTGGTCGGCACGTCCCCGATTCGCAGATCAGATTAGAATGAAACTCAATCTCGTTTACCTGCCAGCCGAAAGCAACCTCGGATTGCGGTAGGCGGCGGCCAGTGTGGCGGCCCGCGCCAGCATGAGGGCGACGATTCCCCACCAGACTCCCATCAGGCCCCAGCCAAGCGGAAGAACCAGGCAGAGGATGACGGCCGCGCACGCCGCGGAAAACGCCATCTGCAGGGCCAGAAAGCGAAACCGTTCCGCCCCGATGAACACACCGTCCCACACGAACACGACCGCGTTGAGGGGCTGCATGAGCACGATGAACGGAAAAATCCCGGCCACCGCTGCGAGGACGGCCGGTTCGTCGGTGAACAGTCGTGGGAGCACAGGGGCGAGCAGGAAGAAGAGGCATCCGAGGGCGATTCCCGAAAGCAGCCCCCAGCCCAGGAGTCGGTTGGACGCCCGGCGGGCCATCGCTTCGTCTCCGGCGCCCCGGTAGCCGGCTACCAGGGCCTGGGCCGCAACGGCGAGGGAGTCCACGGTCATGGCCAGCAGGAGCCAGATCTGCGTAGCTACCTGGTGAGCCGCCACCTGGACCGTCCCTACCCGGGTCGCCACCGCGGTGGCCAGGGTGAGCGTTCCGATGAGGGCCACGGTGCGCAGGGCGAGATCTCTTCCGATCCTGAGGAAGGGTCGGATCTCGGACAGGGCCGGCAACCTCGGTTGGATTCCCAGCTCACGGCTTCGACTTCGGAGCAGCAGGTGGATGAACCACAGGGCGCCGACCCACTGAGCGATCAGGGTGGCCAGAGCTGCCCCTTCGAGTCCCCAACCGAAGCCGAAGATGAACAGCGGGTCCAGCACCAGGTTGACCAGGTTCAGTCCCAGGGTCACCAGCAGTGGCGTGCGCGTGTCCTGGTAACCGCGGAATGCGCCGTGCCCTGCCGTCACGAGGAGCACGGCGGGACCCGCCAGGGCCCTGATCCGCAGGTACGAGAGCGCCGGGCCTCTGAGTTCTCCGCCCGCTCCCATGAGCGATACGATCGGAACCGCGAGCAGCTCCAGGAGCAGCGTGGCGGTCCCGCCCACCAGGACGGCCAGCAGGAAGGCCTGCATGACGACGTCCCCCGCTTCTGCACGATCGCCGCGGCCGACCGCCCGTGCCACCAGCGGCGTGGTGCCATACGCCAGGAAGTTGAACACCACGAATGCCATGGCGAAGATCGACGTATTCACGCCCAGGGCGGCCAGGGGCACGACGCCCAGGCGGCCAACGAACACCGTGTCGACCATGGACACGAGGGGATCCGCCGCCAGGGCCCCCAGAGCCGGGATGGCCAGGCGCGCGATGTCTCTGTCGAGGCGAGCCGAGATCGTGGAGCGCATGGCGGTGTAGATACTCCATACCCCTCGAAGCCCACAAGGAGAGCGACCGGGATGGAATCCCAACCAACCGCGGCCGCGTAGTGTCCATGGTGTTGGAGATCCGTCCGAATGGAATCGCTCACGACGAGAAGAGAGGCTGTATGAACGACCCGGCATGGAAGTCCACCGCACGACCCTGGCGAGTCATTGGTTTGCTGACCCTCGGGTTGGCTTTCGCCGCCGGCAACGCCCCGGCACAGGATCGAACGATCACGGATGACGAGTGGTGCGACCGAGATGACGGACACGACCGCGTGTCCCTGTGCGAGGTTCGTGAGTGGACCGTACACGCACCCGGTGATCTTGCGGTGAACGCGAAACCCAACGGTGGGATCTCGGTCAAGGTATGGGACCGGAACGAGATGCAGGTCCGGGCCAAGGTCCAGTCATGGGGTGAGTCGGATGCGAGCGCTGGCGAGATTCTCGGAAGCGTCGATGTGACGGTCGGGGGTAAGATCGCGGCAGAGGGGCCGAAGTCGAAGAACAAGGAAGGCTGGTCTGTGAGCTACCGGATCATGGTCCCTCGCAACACCGACCTTGACCTGGGGAGCACCAACGGCGGGATCACCATCGAGGGGGTCCACGGCGACCTTCGATTCCAGACGACGAACGGAGGAGTCCACCTGCAGAACGTGGGAGGCGACGTAG
>JAMJQV010000070.1 GCA_023554435.1 Gemmatimonadota bacterium
GTTGAGCAGTAGCACGCAGTTGCGTCCGACGGATCGATAGTAGACGTCGAGAAGCTCGCCTACCGTCTTCACCCGCTCGTCTTCGGCGGCGTGATAGAACCAGCCGGGCCGGATCGAGGTGTCGCACAGGGGGACGACCCAATCGCTGCCGGTCGGATCACCCGAGTTCAGGTACTCGGTGTCGGCGGCGCCGACCACGATTCCCTCGCGGTTGATCGTCGACCAGTTGGTCTCGCCCGCGTATCCGTGCTCGTTTCCAATCCAGCGTATGTCCGGACCGGCGTCGGAGAAGATCAACAGATTCGTTTGCAGGGACTTCGCGAAGGACCACGTCCGAGGCCATTCGTAGTACGTTTCTCGATCGATGCGGCGCTCTTCGTCCGCGCCGCCGTACCATCCGCTGCCCCCGTTCGCCCCGTCCACCCATATCTCCGTGATGGGGCCGTAGGCGGTGAGAAGCTCGTGCAGCTGGTTCCGGTAGTACTCCAGGTACTCCGGCCGGCCGTAGTTCGCGTGATTGCGATCCCACGGGGACAGGTACAGGCCCACTTTCAGACCGTGTCCCCGTGCCGCATCGACGAACTCCCGAACCAGGTCGCCCTGCCCGTCGCGCCATGGACTGCGGCGGACCGAATGGTCCGTGTACTCGGAGGGCCACAGAGCGAATCCGTCGTGGTGCTTGGCGGTCAGGATCAACTCCTTCATGCCGACTTCGGCAGCCACGGAGGCCCACTGCTCTGCATCCAGGGCCGTGGGCCGGAAGATCTCGGGGGACTCATCGCCGTAGCCCCATTCCCGGTTCGTGAACGTGTTCACCGTGAAGTGAACGAAACCGATGAACTCCATGCGCTGATACTCGACCTGGTGCTCCGAGGGGACGACGGCGGTGGGAGGGATGTCAGAGATGTCGTTGTCACCTCGCATGCCCATGTACATCCCGCCGAAGTACGGAATCAACCAGATCAGCCACACGACGATGCTGTAACGGTGGAAGCCGGCCCTCGCCTTCTCGGTCCCGGAGCGAACGACCCGGGTAGCCCAGATGGCGTGAATCAGCATGAGCCACAGGGCGATCTGGCCGGTGAGCGTGTGCGGTTCCAGGATGTCGAACGGGCCGGTCGCGAGACGGTGCATGGCCCACGTGCCCGCCACGTCGAACGCGAAGCCCGTCCAGAACGCCACGACGTGCCACGGCTTCAGGTACCGGGCAATCCGTTCCGCCCAGACCCCCAGGGAATAGAAGACCAGGGCAAGGGTGATCAGGACGGCGGACCAGGGCATGCTACCGACTCCGGATCATGGCCGGCGCATCACGTCAGTCGGAAACCGGCGGACGACAATCCACCCAGTGACCGAACGGGCCGGCGGCTGATCAAGACAAGCGGAACGTCGGTGCTCCGGGCGATGGCCCGGGCCAGCTCGCCCACCGGTCGATGGACGCGTTCCCGGCGTCCCAGTCCCAGCACCACAAGATCCATCCCGGCCGCACGCTCGATGATCGCCTGGACCGGCGCGTCCGTGACGTCAACCTGGACCTCGTACGGCCCCGCTGCCTCGTCGCGCGCCAGCTTCCGTATCTCGCGCTCCGCCCGGTGTCGCTCATCGGCAGACGTCGCGGTTTCGACCGCGTGCAGGAAGATCAGCGACCGGTCACCGGACCGTGACAGGCTGGCCAGCAACCGCGCCCGCAGGTGACTGTGGTCGCCCCTCCCGCCGATCGGCACCAGGACCCGACGTACGTCGTCCATTCGCCATCGCGGCGGTGCCCGGACAATCACGACGTCAGCCTGCAACTCGCCAAGCAGTCGCTCGAGGTTCGCCTCGATTCCCGGTTCCGTGAGGTCCGGGAGTCCGACGAGTACCGTCTCGCAGTCATGCACGCGGGCCACGCGCGCGATCTCGGGCCACGCGTCCGAAGCGATGGTGAACAGTGTCTCCGGTACCAGCGCACTCTCGAAGCTCCGCTGCAGCGATTCCCCCAGGACGGCCTCGGCGTCGCGCAGGGCCGGATGGTCCCGACCCGAACTGCCCGACCCGGGTCGGACTACCGACAGGAGGAGCACTCGGCCCGTTCCCGGCGTGCGCAAGGTCGCCGCCACGTCAACCAGGCTGGCAGCTCGCTCCGGGTTCGCGATCGGGACCATCACCAGAGGACTGCGCCCGCGGAGGCGGGCCAGATCGGGATCGCGAGCTTCCGCCGACGCGTCCGCCATCCGCGCTCCAGAAGCGAACAGGGTCAGGTAGAGCGCCGCACCAAGTGCAAGCCAGGTGAGAACCACCGTTCCCGCCTCCGGAACGGCGAACGCCTGGAAGGTGGCAAGGCCGAGACACAGCACGGCTCCGATCACGGGGACGACGGCCGGGCGGGCATGGTCCGTTCGACTTCCCGCGAGCACCGCCGCCCAGTGCACGATGGCGAACGAAATCAGAAAGATGAGACTGGAGGCAGCGCCCGCCGCAGCCACATCGCCCACCGCCAAGGCGATGACCGCTACCATCAGACCGGTGACGACCACGGCAACCGCCGGGGTCCCGCTGGAGCCTCGCACGCCTCCGAGGCGCCTCGGAAGGGTGCGATCCCTCGCCATGGCGAAGGCCACGCGCGACGCTCCGACCAGATTGGCCCGCAGAGCGGAGAGCATCGACAGCACGCCGGCTCCGATCACCAGCCAGTAGCCGCCGACCCCCATGAAGCGCTCGGCCGCTTCCGCAACCATGCCCTCGGGATTCGCGGCCGCCGCCGGCGCGATCCCCTCGGGCGGCGCTCCGACGGTCGCCATGATGAACAGGAGAGGCAGGTAGATGGCCAGGGCGATCCCGAGCGACAGGTACATCGCAAGCGGCAGGTTGCGTTCGGGGTCCTTCACTTCGCCACCCACCGCCGCGATCAGGTCGAAGCCCTGCAGGGCGATAAAGGTGTAGCCCATGGCCTGCACCACCCCCGTCGGGCCGGCCGCGAGAAATGGATCCAGCCGGGCGAGGAGCTCACTCGGCGATTTGACGACCCACGCAACGGCCCCGGCCACGATCAGGATCGCGAAGACCATGACTTTGCCGATCGTGGCGGTGTGCCCGCCCCCGGCCGCCCGCTGCACCAGCGTTGCCGCATAAAGAAGGATCGCCGCCAGGGCGAGTGCGGCGCGCAGCGGCGCTCCCTGTGTCCACTCCGCGCTCATCCCCAGCAGGGGGAGGCCCCGGGTGAGTCCCTCAGCGGCGAACGCCGCGAATCCCAGCGAGTACAGCACGCCCGCCAGGATAGAAGCGAACCACACCACCCAGCCGACGACGAACGCGACTTCAATGGAAAGCACCTTCTTGGCGTACGCGTAGATGCCCCCGGACTCAGGGAACCGGCGGGCCAGGTAAGCGAAGCTCGCCACCGTGAGCATCGCGATCACGCCGTTCAGAGCGAACGCGACGATCGCACCCGGGCCGGCTGTGGCAAAGGCCACGCCGGCGAGGGCCAGGATTCCCCCACCCACGATGGCGCCCACGCCAAGAGACGTGGCGCCGAACAGTCCTATGTTGCGCTGGTCTTCCAGAGGTCGCTCACGGGAGTCGGTTGCGAAGTCGGTGACTCGGGAGGTCAATCTACCGTGCGGTCACAGCCCGTCCACCACCACGATGCTCGTCTCTGCTACGCGGTGCCTGAGAGCCAACAGGTCCCGGTACTCCGGGTCTTCGTAGAAAGCCCTCACGCTGTCCCGATCGGGAAACCGGAACAGGACCAGGCGCGAGGGTTTCCAGCCGCCTTCGACCACCTCGAAATCACCGCCCCGCACCAGGTACTCGCCCCCGTTCTTTTCGATCAGCGGGGCCACTCCCCGCTTGTATTCCTCGTAGGCTGCGGGGTCCTTCACCTTGACGTCGACGATCTTGTAGACGGGCATTCGGATTCCTCTGACCGGATTCTGCGGCGTTCAGTCGTCGCCTCGGACAAATGATCGCGAGATCTCGACCCGCGCGATGCGCACGTTGTACTCTTCGTACCATGCATCCCGGCCCCTGCGCTGCGCCTCCCGGTGCTCGACGTGCTTCCTCCACCCGTCGATCGCCTCCATCGAATTCCAGTACGAGACGGTGATTCCCATCGCTCCATCCCGAACCGACTCAATGCCCAGAAAGCCCGCCTGCTCGCCAGCCAGCTCGACCATTCGGTCGGCCATGTCGCCATAGCCCTCGTGTTCGCTGGCCCGCCGCGACGTGAAGATCACCGCGTAGTACGGGGGCTCGGGGGTACTCGCCAGTTCACTCACTGATCGTCCGCTGACATGATCGAGTCCTCGAGCGCGCGGCGAGCGTTCGCGGAATCGGACACTGAAAGCGCGCTCTTCACGCCAGCGGCCCCCGGGACCGCAGATTCTGCGATGGCGCTGTCGCGCTGGGCATCGGTCCGGCTGGACTCGGAATCGGCGGCACCACAGCCAGCCAGAGATATGAGAAGGAATATGACCGTCGCGAAACGCATGCGAAGCACCTCCACCTTCAGAGCGAATCCCGCTTCAGATCCTCGAGAAACGGCAGGGCATCCTCCGAGTAGTGCGGCGTCTCACCTCAGCGCTGCGATCGCTTCGATCTCGACGAGGCACCCGTAGTGTAGGTCGCGCGACGGCACGACGACACGGGCCGGCCGGTGGTCCCCGAACACCTCGGCGTACGCCTGGTTCACTCCGCCCCACAGCTCGACATCGGAAACGTAGGCGGTGGTCTTGACCACGTGGTCGAGGTCGCTTCCGGCCGACAGGAGGATCTGCTCGATGTTCCGCAGCGTCAGGCGCGTCTGCTCTTCGATCGAGCCGACCCCTTTCTCGCCGGTTACCGGATTCACCGCCAGCTGGCCCGATACGTAGACCGTGTCTCCGTATACGACCGCCTGAGAATAGTGGCCGGCGGGTGACGGAGCGTCAGGCGTCGATATCATCCTCATCAGTTCACGCACCTCTCTTCATTCGGGCGGCGTATTCCAGGAACGCCTCCGGCCTCTCGATGCTGAACAACAGCGAGTATCCCTCGTCCGTCGGCACGTACACGACGCGGTCGCGCGAACTCAGGGCGACCAGGGCCTTTTCACCGTTAGCCAGCTTGAACCAGCCCAGGCCCAGGCCGGGCAATCCGAGCCCGTTCGTCCTCCGGGTGGGTTTCACGTTCGAACCGGAGTTCACGTTCACGACCCGGGCCTCGTCGAATCGGATTCGCTCGAGGTCGATCGACCGGCCGTAGAACGGCGCCTTGAGGGCAAGTGCTGATTCCGAGACCACCACGCTCGGACGCGTCGCCGACGTGGCCATCCAGCCGAAGCCGATCGCCATCACGGCCATGAACAGGGTCAAGCCTAGAAGGAACAGAGTGGCTCCGGACGACGCGGGTGTGATCTGGAACTCCACGATCTCCTCCTGTCCTGGATGGCTGGTGCTGGATCTATGGTCCGGACTACCCTTGAGCGCGCCGACTATTCGACCACCGGCGTCATGCCGAGCGTCCGGAGAGCCTGGTACAGCCGGACGTTCAGCATCGCGCCTGTGATCCCCGTGTGCTGCTCCGCCACGTGGGGCTCGTCGACCACACCCAGCCGTCTGGCCAATTCAACACCCGTCAGGTCACGGTACCCCAACGCCCAGGCCATCGAGGGAATGTCGAGCACGAAGTAGTGGTACAGATTGCGCCAACTCGATTCCTGCGATCGGAAGAGATGGTCCATGAATGCCGCATCGAACCAGCTGTTGAAGGCAACGAGCAGTACCGTGTGATCTCCAGCGACGCGGTGATGAAAGCTCCGCAGGGTGTCGATCGCGGCCGCTGGGGGGAGGGCGCCCAGTTCGATCCAGCGCTTGGGATCGAACGCGTTCACGTCACGCGCGCCTTCGGAGAGCCGTTCCGGGTGCTCCGGCTGGATTCGGATGAACAGGCTGTCGATGACCTCTCCCTCCAGGTCCGTGATCACGAGGCCGAGATCGATCATTTCGTGATAGCCAGGGACGAGTCCCGTGGTCTCTACGTCCAGGAACGCGAGCACCCAATCGTCCGGCGCCCTGGCCGGCGAGCCGGACTGGGCATGGGCGACGGGTGTACCTGCGACCCACGCGACGGCGATGGCGAACACGGCGAGCCGCGAGGCCACTTCACTCAACGGACGGAGCCTCCGCCTCCGGGATCATGCCCGGCGGTGGAAAGTGCCCGAGCTGAGCCAGCGCGTTCAGGTTGTCCCACTCGACCCAGATTTCTGCGATCTTTCCATTCTCGACCCTCAGCAGGCCGACGAACGGAAGCTCGAGCTGCCTTCCGCTCGGTGGGAAGGGTCCCATCGGCCCGGTCTGCGTTCCGCTGTACGTCGCGTGCAGGGCCACCATGTCGCCACTCGAGAAGATCTGGTTGATCTCCTGCGTCGCGTCGGGCACTGACGCGAGATCGGCATGGAGGAAAGCCTTGAACTCATCGAGGTTACTCACCTGAACTTCCGGCGTAGCCCCGCTGTACCGCCGAACCGCAGGCGAAACCACCTCGTCGAGAGCGTCGAAGTTCCGCGTGTTTATCGCCTCGATCATCCGCAGCACAACCTCTTCGCTTGTTGACGAATCGGCGGGTGCACAGGAGACCACACTCCCGATGGCGAGGGTCAATGCCGCCAGCATCGGTGTTCTCATGACGTTTCCTCGACTTTCTTGAGAGACACTGCGTTGATGCAGTACCGCAGTCCGCCCGGTGGGGGCCCGTCCGGGAAGACGTGCCCCAGGTGAGCGTCGCACGTGTTGCAGGTCGTTTCCACCCGCGGCATCGCGAGAGAGCTATCCAGGTGGTAGGCCACCGCGTTCGGTGTGACGGGCTGGGTGAACGACGGCCATCCCGTGCCTGACTCGAACTTCTCCGCCGAGTCGAACAACTCGGTGCCGCAGCACAGGCAGGCGTACAGTCCCGGCTCGAACAGACTGCACATCTCAGAGCTGAACGGCCGCTCCGTGCCCTTCGCGCGCGCCACGCGGTATTGCTCTGCCGTCAGTTTCGCCCGCCACTCTTCATCGGTCCGTTCCACACGCCGTTCCGGGGCCGGATTCCCGTTCTTCGCGGCGTGCAGGACATCGATCCAGGTCAACAAGTCGTCCATCCTCGCTCTCTCGGGCAACGCGGACCATCGGTTTGGTCGCCAGTACTCTGACGATAACCAGAGCGGTCGGTCAGCCGCCACAAGATGGAGCAGTTGACACCCCGATAATTTATCATAAATTTATGCGAATTATCCGAGACAGAGAGATCCGCGTCTTCCCACGACGCCTGATACCGAACAGGGGGCTTCATGAAGAACAGGGCACTCGTCTGGGCAACTGTGTTGCTGATCGCGGGGTGCGCAGAAGCGCCCGAGGCTTCCGACTGGAAGATCGAGCCTGATCCGGCTGTCGTGAACTTCGCGCTGGAGAGTGCGGAAACCGTGGACCAGGAACTGGTCGCTCCACCGTTTCTCCCGGCTCACGAGCAGGTGGCGTCCGGACCGCCGCGCGTCGTCAACGTGCGCCTCGAGATCATCGAGCGGGAAGAGGAGATCGCGCCGGGCGTGTTCGTGTGGCAGATGGCATTCAACAACAGCGTCCCCGGCCCCGTACCGGTGGTGTTTCAGTGGGACTGGGTGAACCTGACGCTGGTGAACGGAACCACGGACACGATCAACTTCCGGGAACCCGTGGTGAACACGCTGGTTCACAACATCGACTTCCACGCGGCAACGGGAGCCCTCGGAGGCGGCGGTCTCACACAGGTGGCCCCGGGCCAGGAGGTCGGCCTGCTGTGGCGCGCCGTGAACGCCGGCTTCTTCGTGTACCACTGCGCCCCCGGGGGACAGATGGTCCCCTATCACGTCGTGACCGGGGGGAACGGCGGAATCCTGGTGCTGCCGCGAGAAGGCCTGCGTGACGGCTACGGAAACCCGATCCGGTACGACCGGGCGTTCTACTTCGGAGAGCAGGATTACTACGTACCGATGAACCCGGACGGCACGTCGCAACGCTTCGCGAACTACGCGTCCCAGATGGGCCCGATGCTCGCGGTCATGCGTGGGCTGGTCCCGACGCATATCGCCTTCAACGGCAAGTACGGAGCGCTCACGCAGGACATCCGGCTCGAGGCCGAGGTCGGCGAGACCATTCTCATGCTTCACTCCCAAGCGAACAACCCGTCGTTCCCGCACCTGATTGGTGGTCACGGGGACTGGGTTTGGCCGTACGGGAAGCTGAACAACCGGCCGGATCAGGGACT
>JAMJQV010000071.1 GCA_023554435.1 Gemmatimonadota bacterium
GTTCACGCCGGCCAGCGCAAGACGCGGGCGTGCGATCCCCCACCAGTCCCTCAGGGCGTGGACCGCGATGGTCGAGCGGCGTACCACCAGCTCGACATCCAGGAGAGCCGGCACGCTCCGAAGGGGCACGTGGACGGTGAGAAGCGCGACGCGGAGAGGCCCGCCCATCACCGTCTCCTCCGCGGCCATGACCATGGTCACGTCGGCGACCCCGCACCGATCCCTGAGGAACTCGGTGTGGCCCGGGAAGTCATACCCCGCGGCCCTGAGCGCGGTCTTCGCGATCGGCGCCGTGACGAGTCCATCGACGTCCCCCGCCAGGGCCATCGAAATGGCCCGCTCGATTGCGAGAGCGGAATGCTCCCCGGCCTCCCGCTCTCCGCCGCCCGACCAGGTACCCGTGACGTGGTACTCGGCCGCTTTCGGCAGTCGAAGTGGGCTGTTCAGTGAGGCTGGCTCAGGGCCAAGCACCACGAAGTCCGCCGCGCCGGAGAGCTGCGGATCCGCGAGTGCGGCTTGTGTCACCTCGGGACCAATACCTCTGGGGTCCCCCAGGGTGACGGCAATCCTGGGTCTGCAGGAGGTTTCTGGCATATCGCGCTGGGACTGGATGCGTGGTCCCGTATCGGGTCGATCAGAGCCGGCGATCGACGTACACCTCGCCTCGCAGCTCCTCGAGGAACTTGGCGTAGCCCTTCTCGTTCATGAGGCTCTCGCGGATCTGCTCCCGGATGTCGTCAAGTTCCCACGCCCCTTCCGATTGGAAGCCCGTGATTCGGACCACCGCGAACACGGGACGGCCCGGCATGAAACCCTCGCTCTGGAATGGGCCGACGACCGCTCCCGGCACTGGATTCGCCAGGGCCTGCGCGTAGGACTCCCCGAACTGGCCGATTTGCTCGTAGGGAATATCCGGAAAACGGACGGGCACCTCGCGCACCCCGTATCGCTCGGCCATCATTCGGACGTCGGAACCCTCCCGGATCGAATCGGCCACGGCCATCGCCAGCTCACCGGTGCGGCGAAAATCAGCCTCATTGATGACGGGCTGGATGAGGATGTGCCGGATCTTGCGCTCGCCGCCCCGAACATTGTCGACCCGGATGATATGGTAGCCGAACCTCGTGGCCACGGGTCCGATCGGCTGCCCCGTGCGGGCAGCCCAGGCCGCGTCGGCGAACGCCGGAACGAGGAGGGACCGCTGGATCCAGCCCAGGTCTCCGCCCTGCTCCCGGTTCGACATGTCCATGGAGTACTGGCGAGCCGCGACCTCGAAGTCCTTCCCATCCCGCAACTCGGCGAGGACCTGCTCGGCGAGCGCGATGGAGCTGTCCCTGGCGGCCTCGCCCGGTACGGGCTCGATCACCACCTGCTCGAGCGATATCGAGGCCGGTCGGGTCTGGCCCACGAGGTTCGTCTCGTAATACGCAACGACTTCTTCTTCTGTGATCGTTACCGGCGGGAGATTGTCGCGATTCGCCCGAATGAATTCGTCGATGATCATCTGCGAGCGGACCTGGCCGCGCAGCCACTGGCGATACTGAACCAGTGACCGACCCGACTTGGTCACCGCGTCCTGGAACTCGGAGGCCGAGGGGAAGGAATTCCGGATCTCGCGGAATCGACGGTCGGTTTCAGCGTCGAGCTGCTCCGGGGGTACCTGCAGGTCCGTTTCCTTGGCCTTCTGCAGAAGGATGCGGGAGTCGATGAGATTGGTGAGCGTCTGGCCGGCCAGGGCATCGAACTCGGGGGTTCCGATTTCAGGCAGCTCGGCGCCCTGGGCTCCCGCCTGCACGATCGACTCGATGATCTCGCTGTACAGGATGGCCGTATCGCCCACGACCGCCACGATTCGGTCCACCGTCTCGATGGAATCCGAAGCGACCCCACCCGGACGTTGCTCCGCGGACTCCGCGGCCCCCGGTTCCTGCGCTACCGCCACACCGAAGGACCCGGCGATGAGCCACAGCGCGACATAGAGCGCGCCGGTCCGACTCCAGCCTTCTGTCATCCGACCTCCACCCTGGTGCCACCGTCCTCGAATTGGGGCTCCGGCGTTTCAAGCTCCGCTGGACCGGCCCCGGCGGCGCGCAACTCGGCAGCCAGACGTGCGGCGCTCCGCACACCGCTCTCGTCTACACGCGCGGGGAACCGCGGGTCCAGTACGACACGGAACTCGCCCAGCCAGGGCGTGGCGCGGGCGCGGTCCATCGTGCCCTGGAGGAAGTAGTAGCCCTGCTCGTCGATGTCGAATCGCGGATTGGCCACGAGCTGGGTGGTCAGCCCCAATCGCGCCGCGATGTGACCCAGCTGGTCGGCCAGCGCGATGGCGAGAGCCTCGCGCTGCTCGGCGTCCGCGGTGAGTCCGGAACTGACCGCAGCGCTGACCAGGATTTCGTCCCGCGCCAGTCGCATGAGATAGTCATGGACGTCGTCTTCGGAGGCCTCCGCGAAAACGCGGCGGATGTCGTCCCGCACCAGGAACAGCCGCCTGACTTCCTCGACGGAAAGATCTCCCCCATCCCAGGTCACGAGCTTCATTCCGTCGGGAATCCTGTTCGCTGCGAGGGTCGGGTCGCGAGCGATTTCCGTCGCCAGGGCCGGAGCCTCCTGCATGACGGCCCGCCGTGCATCACCGACCGCGCTCTCCAGCGCCTGCCTCTGACGCTCTTCCTGGCGGGCCTCGAGGACCAACCGGAATAGCTGATCACGGGAAGTCTCGAAGTCCGGCTCCCGTCTGGCCTCGATGCGGTAGATGAGGACTTCGTCCTCGGACATGAAGACCGGACTGATCTCTCCCGGTTGGAGGGAAAACACCACCGAATCGGCGGCCGGCGGGAAGTCGTCGTGCGCCTGGTACGCGAGGACCTGCCCCCTGGCCTGTGCCGGGTCATCGCTTCTCTCCCGGGCCACGGTGACGAAGTCGGCTCCACCGACCAGGCGCTCCCGAAGCGACCTTGCTTCGTTGAGGAGGCTGTCCCGAGTGGCGTCGCCGCTTCCGGACGGGACGGCCAGCACCACGCGGCGGACGTCCAGCCTCGTATACGGCTGGTGCACGTCCCAGTACTCCCGCAGTTCCTCGTCGGAGGGTTCGACTCCCTTCATCACGACGCTGTCGCGGTAGCGCATGACGGCGATCGCGGACAGGTGTCGTCCGTCCTCCAGGAGCCGGGTGTAGTCCAGCGACCGGGTCGTGTCGGGATCCTCATACAGAGCAGACAGGACCACGAAGTCGGCCCACAGGCGTGCGAACTCGCCCGCCCAGTAAGGAGTCAGCGCAGAGTCGGGAACGGAAGAATTGGCCATCAGGTGGCCAAGCTCTTCCTGGGAAAGGACATGTCCGGCAGCCGTAGCCGCGGGCCGCGCGTGAGTCGTCAGGGCGTCTCCGAAGGCTCCGCACCCCGCCGCCAGGCCGGAGACGGCGATCCCGATCAATACCAGAGTTCTATTCATGCGATTCCAGACAGTCCTTGTGCGAGATTGGTTCGGGGACTCCCCCCGGCCTCAGCCGGCGGGCACGCCCTCGAGCAGCTCCAGTGCCGCCACCAGCGTTGGGAGCAGAGGCTCTACCCCGGCGCGGACAAGCCGTAAGGATAACGGTTGCGTGCGTCGGACTTCAACCGCGATCTGCCGGTCGGTGAGGGCATCTCTCAGAAGCGCGAGGCGGGGAACCGAGTCAGGGCCGAAGTTCATCCGCGCATCGGTCTCTGACACACGCAGCCATTCCACCCCCAGTCGCGTCCCGACCAGGCGCAGCCGTACGGAAGCAAGAAGCCGGATGGCGGCCGGTGGAATCGGACCGAAGCGATCCAGGAGCTCGTCCTCGACCGCATCCAGCTCCGCGGTGTCCTGCAACCGCGAGATCCTCCGGTACAGGTTCATCTTCTGGTCGGCTCCCGCGATGTACTCGTCCGGCAGGTAGGCCTCCCCCTCGACGTTGACCTGGGTGGCAGGGGCGGTCGACTCGTCCTCCTCGCCTCGCATGCGCCGAACCTGCCTCTCGAGCAGTCGCTGGTAGGTGTCGAATCCCACGGCCTGGGCGAAGCCGGACTGGTTGGCGCCGAGCAGGTTTCCGGCTCCTCTCAGCTGGAGGTCCTTCAGGGCGACTCGGTAGCCCGAGCCGAGCTCCGTGTGGTGCTCGAGGATGCGCAGCCGCTGCACAGCGTCAGGGGTGACCCCTTCCGGAACCAGCAGATAGCAGTAGGCCCGGTGGTGGGATCGCCCGACCCTGCCCCTGAGCTGGTACAGCTGCGCCAGGCCGAAGCGGTCCGACCGGTGCACGATCATCGTGTTGGCCGTCGGCACATCCAGCCCGTTCTCGATGATCGAGGTCGAGACCAGGATGTCGATATCCCGGTCCATGAGCGCCGCCATGGTGTCTTCCAGATCTCGCTCGTTCATCCGGCCGTGCGCGACCGCGAGACGGGCCTCAGGAGCCAGCCGTCGAACCCGCTGAGCGAGAGCTTCTATCGTCTCGATTCGATCGTGTACGAAGAACACCTGGCCGGCCCGGTCCATCTCGCGGCGGATGGCGTCCTGAATGACCGAGTCGCTCCACGGAAGCACGTGCGTGATCACTGGCATCCGGTCGCGCGGCGCGGTCTCGATCAGGGATAGATCGCGCAGGCCTCCCAGGGCCAGTTGCAGGGTACGGGGAATCGGAGTGGCGGTCAGCGTGAGCACGTCCACCGTGCGCTTGAGATCTTTGAGGCGTTCCTTGTGCCGCACGCCGAAGCGCTGCTCCTCATCCACGACCAGCAATCCAAGTTCCTTGAACAGCACGTCGGATGACAGCAGACGATGCGTGCCGATCGCCACGTCGATGCGGCCCTCGACCAGGTCGAGGAGGGCTGCTTTCTGCTCGGCCGCCGTGCGCAGCCGGGAGAACGCCGCCACCCGCACCGGAAAGCCCGCCAATCGTTCGGCAAACGTGTGCAGATGCTGTTCCACCAGGATGGTCGTGGGGGCGAGCACGGCGACCTGCTTTCCATCCTGGATCGCCTTGAAAGCCGCGCGGATCGCGACCTCCGTCTTGCCATAGCCCACGTCTCCGCACACGAGGCGGTCCATGATCGTGGGCGCTTCCATGTCACGCTTGACGTCGAGCCACGCGGATCGCTGGTCGGGAGTGTCCTCGTACAGGAACGAAGACTCCATCTCCCGCTGCCACCGGGTATCCTCGCTGAACGCGAAGCCGTCACTCACGCTGCGGTGCGCGTAGAGGTCCAGGAGTTCGGTGGCCATGGCCCGAATCGATTCTTCGGTTCGACTCCTGAGCTTCTTCCACTTCTTGCCGCCCAGCTTATGCACCAGCGGCGGCCGCGCCGCGGGGTCCGGGTCCCCGACGCCCGACCACTTTTCGATGAGGTCCAGCCGATAGTGCGGGACCCGAAGGATCTCGCCCTCGGCGTATTCGATCGTCAGCATCTCGACCGTCTCCTCGCCGACCCGTACGCGCTCCAGCCCCGCGAATCGTCCCACCCCATGATCCAGGTGGACGACGTAATCGCCGGCTGCCAGCGAGGCGATGGACTCGAGAGGCGCGACCCCGTGCAGCCTCTGGTG
>JAMJQV010000072.1 GCA_023554435.1 Gemmatimonadota bacterium
TGGGCGAGATCGGGATGCTGATGGTCATCCCCTGGTACTTCAATCGCCACGTGTCGGACGATTCCACCGCCGTCGTGACCTTCGACACCTGGAAGCGCAACGTCGTCCAGGGATTCGAGTGGGATCGGGACAACTTCAAGACCAACATGTGGGCCCATCCGATGCACGGGGGCATGTTCTTCAACTCGGCCCGGTCGAACGGATACAACTTCTGGGAGTCGGCGACCTTCGCGTGGACGGGGAGCTTTCTGTGGGAGATGTTCGGTGAGGCCAACCGGCCCGCGATCAACGACTGGATGAGCACCTCTATCGGAGGGATAGCCCTCGGAGAGGTGACGCACCGATTCTCCAGGGAAATCTGGGACAACTCGGCCACCGGCTTCGGGCGCACGATGAGGGAGCTGGGGGGTCTTCTGGTCAACCCGATGGGAGGCTTCAGCCGGCTCGTGCGCGGCGAGTGGACGAAGGTCGGTCCCAACCCCGCGGACCGCACCCCCGTGCACCATACCGGTGACGTGAGACTCGGGTATCGAAACGTAGGCGAGGGCGGCCAATCGGAATCGGCGCACGGCGGGTTCTTCTCGTTCGACTACCGCTACGGCGACTTCTTCACCGACTTCGGCAAGCCGTTCGACTCGTTCGAGTTTACTGCGCAGGTGTACGGCAATGAAGATGCGGGTAGCCTGGCGCTGGTTCACCTCGCCGGCTCCCTGTACGGCACCGAGATGAAGAGGACCGAGAAGTCGGATCACGTCTTCCACCTCGCGCAGCACTTCGACTACATCAACCTCGAGACCCTGGAAACCGGTGGCTCCAGCCTGGGTGCCATGTTCGTATCCCGTTGGGAACTGTCGGAGACCTGGAACCTCCTCGGACGCGTCGAGCCGTCCGTGCTGCTGATCTGGGGCGTGGACTCGGAATTCTCCGACTTCACGCAGCGGGACTACGACTTCGGGAGCGGGGCGGCGCTGGGGGCGGGCATCGGTCTGCAGCACCAGGGTAGCGCCTTCATCCGGCTCGACTACAAGTTCTTCTGGCAGCACACGCTGAACGGGGCGGTCGGCGACCACCTCCTCCAGCTGGGCGGGATACGGGGATTCGTCCCGGTATTCGGGAGGCTGGGCCTCGGCGCGACCTGGTTCCTCCAGGTTCGAGACAGCTACTACCGCGACTATCCGGACGTCTTCCGCCGGAACCCGGAGTTCAGGATCTTCGCCCGCTGGTCGTTCGAGTAAAGCGACTTCCGTCCGGCCGAAGCCTTCAGCGCCTGATCCACACGAGGAACGACCCGCCCTGGACCCGGAGATCGTGTGTTCCCCCGGGCAGCAGCGCATACTCGCTCTCGATGCCTTCAAGGTCCACTCCCACCGTGCCCGCCACCTGTAGCCACTCGCCCTCCGGCAGATCGAACGAGAACATCCCGTCGTTCCGGCCGCTGTTCGCCAGCACCAGCACGCGCTCGCCCACGACGTAGCCCAGGAGGGTCTCCTCGGGCGGCGTGATCCAGCGGTAGTGCCCATCCGGCACGTCGGCCACCCGGAAGACGCTGCCGTGATCCGACATGCGGAGCGCCAGGAGTCCGCGCCAGAAGTCCCGCATCTCGAGCGGATCGGACCCGGGCGCCAGGCTGTCCCACAGGAACCGGTTGGGAGCCCGCACGTTGTACGTGTCGTCCCGCCCCTTGAAGTGGATGGGCCCACCGGCCGTCTCCACCGCGTGTTCCTCGTGCGGAGCCAGGCCCTTGGATCGCAGCATCTCGGTGCCGCCGTGCATCACCACCGGTCCCGCCGACGTGAGCAGGAGACCCGCGGCCACCCGCATGGCCCCCATGTCCACGCCCTCCAGCCCGTTGTGATCGTCGTTCGAGGCGTAGCGGTCGGCCAGGGCCCAGTTGTCGTGGATGTCGAGATACGAAATCCCGTCCGTGGACCGGGGCTCCTCGTCGTAGTGATTGGGCAGAGCCTGGATCACCGCGGCCCGGGCGGATCCGTTTCCGCCGGCCCATCCCCGGTCGTCGACGTCGAATGGACTGCCCTTGAAGGCGTTGCGGGCATCGTCCTGGAAGAAGGTGATCGGGGCGTCGGCCTTGTACCACGACCACTCCGGGTTCGACGCCACGTCGGGGTCGCTCGGCGCGATCCACGGCTCTCCGTAAACGATCACGTCCGCCGGGAGCTCCCGCTTCACCCGCTGCAGCGTCTGCTTGTCGATCTGCCCGGCCAGGTCGATGCGGAAGCCGTCCACTCCCAGCTCGTCCACCCAGTGGCGCAGCTGATCCACGATCCATTGCTGCACCATCGGTCGTTCCTCGGACTTCGTCTCGTTGCCGAAGGCCCCGATGTGCTCCAGTTCCTCGCCCGTGCGGTAGTAGTACGGCAGGTCCAGCACGTTGAAGTTCAGCAGCAGGTGCCGGTCGTCCATGTTCTCGCCGGTGTGGTTCGGCACCACGTCGATCACCACGGCGATCCCACGTTCGTGAAACGCCCGCACCAGCGCCTTGAACTGCTCCCGCTCCTCACCCGGCGCCTCGTCCCGCGACCGGAATCGGCTCTCGACCGCGAAGGCGTGCGTCGTGCGGTACCCCCACTGGTAGTTTTCGCGATCGATCCCCATATCGCGGGCGAAGTCGTCGTCCTCGAACGATTCCCGCCACTCGTCGTCCGGGTAGTGCAGATACTCCTGCACCGGCATGAGGTGGACCACGTTCACCCCGAGGTCCACCAGGTAGTCGAATCCGATGGGCTCGCCGTGCGCGTTCGTGAGGCCCGGTCGTACCATGGCGGGCAGGGTTCCCGTCTCCACGTCCGCCACCGGCAGCAAATCGGTGAAATCCTGCACGTGCACCTCGTAGGCGACGACGTCTTCCATGGCTGGCCGTCCCCCGACGACGGGCGGAGGCGGCGGACCATCCCGCCACACCAGCGACTTGCCGTGCGAATCGTCGTTGACGAGGGCGTAAGGGTCCGAGATATGGACGGGGTGGGTCTCCCAGAACCAGTTCCCGGGGTCCGCGGGTCCATGCACCGTGAAGTCGTACCAGCGACCTCGCAGATCGCCGTCCAGCGTGGCCTCCCACACACCGTCCCGGTCCACCTCCATCTCGATGACCTCGAGGGCCCGCTCGGACCCGTCGTTCCTGT
>JAMJQV010000008.1 GCA_023554435.1 Gemmatimonadota bacterium
AGCTTCGTCGTCCTGTTCATCGAGATCCTCCTGATCCGCTACTGCGGCTCCCAGATCCGGATCTTCGCGTTCTTCAGGAACATACCGCTAATCGCCAGCTTCCTGGGCCTCGGACTCGGTCTCTGTCTCGGTGACGGCGGCCCCCGAAGCGTGCTGCGTTTCTTGTTGTGGCTGCTTCCGGTCAGCGTCTTTCTGTCGCTCGGTGCGATCATCGTCGATGGCTATCTTGGCCTGTTCGCTTCCGCCGCCAGCACGGAGCACATACTGGGCGATCTGGCGATCCAGGAGCCGTCCCTGGTCGGCAGGTTCCTGAGCCAGCTACTGGTCGCAGGTTTTTGCGCCGGCGTTCTCGTGGCCATCATGTCCCTGTTCGCGCACCTGGGCCGATTGTTGGCGACGGCTTTCGAACCGGTCCCACGGCTTGCTGGATACACGGTGAACATCCTGGGCAGCCTGGCGGGCATTCTCGCCTTCTTCGCCCTCAGCTACCTGGAAACGCCGCCGTGGATATGGCTCACGGTGGGCCTGGTTCCTCTCCTGTGGTGGATCGAATCTCCGAGGCAGAGACTCGTCGCCTCGGCTTTGGCGCTCGCGACCATCGTCTCTGTGGTGCCCCAGCAAGGCGAGACGGTATGGTCCCGGTACCAGAAGCTCGTCGGCCGCGCTATCGAGCTTCCGCTGCTCGACGGGGGAACGGCGGATGCCTATTGGGTCGAAATCTCGGACGTGTTCTACCAGGTAGCGCTGGACCTCAGCCCCGAGGCCGTGGAGCGATACGCCAGGCACCCGGCTCCGCTCTATGATGCGGCTTTCGATTCACTGCCCGCGGGCGCGGTGGTACTCGTCGTCGGCTCCGGAACGGGGAACGACGTAGCCGCAGCTCTTCGTGCCGGGGCTGCCCGGGTGGACGCCGTCGACATCGACCCGGCCATTCTGAGGCTCGGCCTGGCACACCACCCGGAGCGCCCGTACGAGGACGCCCGTGTGAAGCTGATCGTAGCGGACGCGCGGCAGGTCTTCAGGGACCTGGAACCGGGAAGCTACGATGCCGTGGCTTTCGGACTTCTCGACTCGCATACACAACTGGGAATGTCGAGCCTCCGACTGGACAACTATGTATTCACCCTCGAGAGCTTCGAGTCGGCCGCCCAACTGCTGAAACCGGGGGGGCAGTTCATCGTCACGGCGGCGACTTTCCGGGAATGGTTCGAGCAGCGCATCGAAGGGCTACTCGATGCCACGTGCGGCGGGCCTGTCTCAGTCCGTTCTTTCGACTCGTCGGCCAGCTATCGGTGCGTGGTTGCCGAGGGCGGATCTGAATCTGCCGGAGTCGCGTCGCTGCCGACCGATGACTGGCCCTTCCTCTATCTTCCGAAACGCTCGGTTCCGGGAGCCTATCTCCTCGTGGTCGGGATTCTCACCTTCGTGTCGGTTCTGTTTCTCAAGAGACAGGGACTCCGGCTTGGCGGATTCAGCGCCTTCCACGGTCACCTCTTCCTCCTGGGCGCAGCGTTCCTGCTGATGGAAGTCTACGCGATCAACCGGCTGGCCCTGCTCTTCGGGACCACGTGGTTGGTGTCCGCGATCACGATCGGCCTGGTGCTGACGCTCATCGTACTCGCGAACCTGACCGTGGCCATCGCGCCGCGTATTCCATACGCCGTCAGCTACCTGGCGCTATTCGCCAGCCTGGTGGCCAGTTTCAGCCTCAACCCGGACCTCGTGCTCGGCCGACCCGTGACGGTCCAGTATCTGTACGGTCTCGCCGTGCTCTCACCCGTGTACTTCGCCGGGATCATCTTCGCGCGGTCGTTCCGGTTATCGACGGTCGCCGGCACGGCGCTGGGCGCCAACATCCTGGGCTCCGCTCTCGGAGGCTGGCTGGAGTACTCGACGATGGCACTCGGCATCCGAGCGATGCTCCTGGTCGCCGCCGGGCTCTACCTGGGCTCGGCCGTATCCCTCTGGCTGGACCGTCGGAAGGTGCCGGACAGCGCGGTGGTCTCGACCGCGGACTAGTCCCTATCGAACCCGATCACGTCGATCCACTCTCCATCCGGCAGGTCGTGACGCCCTCGCACGGGTGGGCTGCCAAGCGCTTCGGACAGATCCGTCACGTACGCCTCCAGCTCCTCCCGATCCGGCTCGAACACCCGGTTTCCGTACGCGATCAACCAGGTCCGGCCGTCGGCTTCGGGAGCGACGGAAGAAGGATCAGGACCCCACTGCACCGGCCCCGGCGCGTGGCTCAGGATCTGGAAGTGAATACGCCCACCCATACCCACGAACGCCGAGTAGCGGGGCGCCCGGCCCGAGTCATCGCGACTCGCGTACACGAGCCAGCGATCTCCGGGCGCCGACATCTCGCGCAGTTCTGTAATGATGTCGCGCACGATGACGTCGGCCTCGGAGTGGTAGGGCCTCACCACGTCCCGCGCGATCCCGGCCATGGCCACCACGAGGAAAGGAAGGACCGCGATCGGAATGGCCCGGACCGCTCGCCTCTCCCCCAGCACCCTCCTGAGCAGGCACACGATGCCGGTGCCGATCAACAGGCAGGCGGCCGGCGCCACGTGCTGGGCGACCCGGGCGCTCGCACCGTAAGGGTACTTCTGCAGTGCCGCCGCGAGGAACATCAGGGGCAGCGGACTGAGCAGGAGCAGCAGGGCGGCTCGGCGCGTGCGCCACATCACCGCGCCACCGGCCACGGCCAGCAGGAACGAAACGGCGCTCCCCCCGGAGTGTCCCCCGTTCGGGTACGCCATCATCATCCCGGTGTGCACGTCCAGGGCCCACAGCGGGATCTTCCAGGGTTCGGACATGGGCGGGAAACCGGCGCTCCAGTACGAAGCTGGCGCCGTGGCACGCTGCCTGCTCCCGGCGAGCACGTACATGGCGACGAAGCTCGCCACGATCACGGCTCCGACGGCCAGGACGGGCCCCCACCGGCCGCGTCCGCCGGCGCCCGACCCGGCCATGAGCAACCAAAGGCAGGCTCCACCGCTGATGAAGATCGACGGATACGACAGCCAGGCGGAAACGGCTGCCGCCGCCGCGAACGCTGCCCAGCGTCCAGCCGCCCGGGGTTGCTCATGCAGGCCCCACGCTGCGAGCAGAATCACCAGCGCCAGCAGCAGGTCCAGGCTGTAGGGTTTTACCTCAGCGACGTATCGAGTCGGGTAGAATGAGGCCGCGAACACGGCCATCGACATGAGCGCTGAACGACGGTCCAGCAGTTTCCGACTCAGCTTCCAGAACAGCACGACCGCAGCAGCGCCCGCCAGGAATGGAACGAGCCGCAGGACCGGCTCGGTGAATCCAAGCAGCCTGGTCGCCCCGAGCTGAAGCCACAGAAAGCCGGGAGGTGCGACCTGCCCGTAGTCCAGGGTAGAGAGAAGACCGCGGAAGGAGCGGTCGTAGAAATTGACCGCCAGCATTCCCTCGTCGCCCCACATCGGAAAGACGAGGGCATAGCGAACGGCCCGCCAGGCCAGCGCCGCGAACATGAGGACCAGGCCCCAGTTCGCCAGGGTCGACCGACCGCGTCCGAGGGCGGTCGCCGAACTCACAACAGGAATCTCACCCGCCGGCAGGAGCCGAGGCCCGGCGCTAGCGGTAGTTGCCGAACTTCAGCTCGACTCCGTAGTCCTGTCCCCGCAGCCAGGCCATGACTTCCTGCAGCGTGTCCTTCGACGGAGCGATGATCCTGAGCTCATCGCCCTGGATCTGGACCTGCACCTTCTTGAATCCCTCGCCCCGCACGTCCTTCGAGATCTTCTTCCCGGTCTCCTGGTCGATCCCCTGCTTGAAGCCGATCGTCTGGCGGGCCCGGCCCAGCGACCCTTCCTCGACCTTGCTCTCGTCGAGGTTCTTCAGCGGGACCTTCCGCTTTGCGAGTTTCTCCCGCAGGATCTGGCCGAGCGCCTGCAGCCGATACGCATCGTCCGCCTCGAGGGCGACCGACGCCGCCGCCCGGTCGAATTGCATCGTGCAGTCGGTGCCCTTGAAGTCGTAGCGCTGCGCAACCTCCTTGTGGGCCTGGTTGACGGCGTTATCCACTTCCTGGAGATCCACGCCGGTGCTCACATCAAACGAGCTGGTCTTGGCCATGATTTGGTTTCGCGTCTCGAGTTCGGGTTGTCGTCTGGCGGCCCCAATGTACGAACCGATGCTGGTGCCGACCAACG
>JAMJQV010000073.1 GCA_023554435.1 Gemmatimonadota bacterium
CACGTCGAGGTGATCGTCACCGCAGAAGTGCACGTAGTCCTCGTACGTGCCGTGATAGTCCCGTATTCCCTCCGCCGTGATCTCGACGATCCGATCCGCGAGACGCGAGACGAACCAGCGATCGTGCGATACCAGGATCAGTGTGCCCTGGAATGCCTTCAGCGCCTCCACGAGCGCTTCGATCGATTCGAGGTCCAGGTGGTTCGTCGGCTCGTCCAGCACCAGGACGTTGGGCTGCTCGATCCCGATCTTGCAGAATACGAGGCGGGCGGCTTCACCTCCTGACAGTGCGCCGAGCTTCTTCTTGCCATCGTCGCCGGAGAATAGTACGCGGCCCATCTCGCCGCGTACGAATCCGTAGGTCTTACCGGGGCAGAACCCGGTGATCCAGGCCTCGGCGGTGTGGTCTGCGTTCTCGAACTGCTCCTGGTGGTCCTGCGCGAAGTAGCTGGGGTGTGTCTCGTACCCCCATTTCACGCTGCCCGCGTCCGGTTCCAACTCACCCATCACGATCTTGAGCAGCGTGGATTTCCCGATCCCGTTCGGTCCCATGATGGCCAGCCGGTCACCACGGGCCACGGTCAGGTCCACCCCGTGCAGCACCTCGTTGTCGCCGTATGCCTTCCGGATGTCCTTGATGGTCAGGACCTCGCGGCCGCTGTGCCGTCTCTCCTCGAAACGGAAGTTTGGATAGCGACGCGAACTCGTCGGAAGTTCCTCCAGACCCTCCGCCTTCTTCTCGATCAACCGCAGCTTGCTCTGGGCCTGGCGGGCCTTGCTGGCCTTGGCCCGGAAGCGATCGACGAACTTCTGGTGGTGCGCGATCTCTCGTTCACGGCTGGCGATGCTCTTCTCCCGGCGCTCCCGCTCCTCCTGCTTCAACACGAGAAAGTCGCTGTACGTGCCGGGGTACTGCAGGACGGCCTGGTAATCGACGTCCAGGGTCTGGGTCGAGACGTTGTCCAGGAAACGGTGGTCGTGAGAAATGACGACGACCGGCCCGGCGAATTCCCGGATGAACTTCTCGAGCCAGCGGATCGACAGGATGTCCAGGTGGTTCGTAGGCTCGTCGAGAAGCAGGGCATCGGGCGAGCCGGCCAGGGCCTGGGCCAGGAGGACCCTCAGCTTGAACCCCCCGGAGAGAGTGGACATCGGTTGTCTGTGGACATCGGTTGGGAAGCCGAGGCCTTCGAGAATCTCCGCGGCCCGGGCTTCCGCCGCGTACCCCTCATGGTGCTGGATCGTCTCCTCGAGCTCCGAGAACCGCTCGGCGTCGAACTCGCCGTGCGTCTCGGCCAGGAGTTCCTCCTTCGCCACCATGGCCTGCCACAGCTCCGGATTGCCCTGTAGCGTGACCCCCAGGATTTCCTCGTTCTCGTAGATGAACTGGTCCTGGCGCAGGACGCCCAGCTTCACGTTCTTCGGCACGGAGACGGACCCCGCCGAGGGTTCCTCGTGGCCGCTGATGATGTTGAGGAGAGTGGTCTTGCCCGAGCCGTTGGCACCTACAAGCCCGTAACGCTCACCCCGGTTGAGTTCGAGGTACACATCGGTGAACAGCGGCTGGGCGCCGAACGACTTGGCAAGACCGGAGACGGATATCATGGGGGCACATAGTACAGGCGCCCCCTGATTCGTACAAAGAAGACCGGCCGCTACGCCCCGGTTCAGCCGTGATGGTGAGCCCAGGTGCTGGTCAGCTTGCGGCATATTCCCCGGGTGCCGCAGCTGAGGGCGCACGCAAGCACGCACGCCAGGATACCGAATACGATCCACACGGTCAGGATCGTCACGATGCTGAGCAGGACCAGCAGCGATGCCTCGATCATGAGACGCTCCCTCCAGTACACAGCCGGGCGGGGGCGAGCCCGATTGTGAAAAAACGAACTTGTGTGGGAACCGCAGAGGTGTGGTTGGCTAACCGAGCGGTCAGCCGGTCCGCGATCATCCCGATGTGTCCAGAGCCGGGTGCACGGACATCTACCTCTGCAACGGCGGGGACCGGGAGGAGGGACCAGTGAGAACCACCAGAAACGTCTCTACTACTACCAGTATACTCTTTTTAGGGAATCGCGCACGGCGAGGACCTCGGTGGGCCGACGCTCTACCTCAGCGCCCGGCGCCACGTGTCTCCACCCGCCGACTCGCGCTCGAACCCCATCTTCGACAGGTAGTCGGCCGCTTGATCGCCCCGCGTCCGGGCCACGATCGCCGAGTACCCGAGGTCCCGGAGGACATGTCCGGCGTACAGGAAGCGTCCGATCTTGAAGTCCCGGTACCCGGGAATGGCATAGTCCAGCTCGAGTTCCAGCGTGTCCTCGCCCAGGACATTGGCCACGAACAGGCCTGCCGGGACCAGGTCGCGGAGGATGAACAGGGTGAGCGTGTCTTCCTCGGGCTCATACTCGAACCCGGGCCAGGCACGCTCGATATCTTTCGCGAAGTGATCCAGGAAGTGTCTCAGATAGTTCGATACCGTTCGGACCGGGAGAACCTTGAAGTACTCGTCCGTCTTCCGGATCTCCCGCAGGAAATGCAGGTGGATCAGTACGATGACGACGTTGGTCCACACGATCGGCCAGGCGTCGATCAGGTAGCCGTAGACTACGAACGTGACGGCTCCCGCCAGACCGATCAGACGGAGCTTGAGGATCGACCGCATCGCCAGCGAGGAGACGACCAGGGCCGAGCCCAGGTAGCCGATCAGCGTGTACAGGGTGTCAGCTTGCATGAGGTCTATTTCAGGTTCGAGTCAGCCCCGCACCCCACGATGAAGCACCACCCGAACCCTGTCCAATCGTACCCCCCACGACTCGTTGACCCTGGAACGAGGCAGGATCACATTCCCTCCCCGGACTTTCCTGCTGTCGGGCCGAAGCCTGAACGAGAGCCGCTCCGTGACCGGATCAACCACCGCGCCCGATGTGACCCGCAGTCTGGCTGCCGACATCCGCACCTACCTGTTCCCCAGGGACGCGATCGGCACGCTCGTTGATTTCGAGTCAGACGAGGTGCGGGAGGACTACACGCAGCGCATCGCCCAACGTGTCGGGATCGACGTGTCGCAGTATTCGGTCCTCAACATCCACCGCATCGGAATCGAGGCGCCGGTCCGGTACGTGTTCGAGGAGATCGTGCGGTGGAGGGGTGACTCGCCTTACTGGCCCAACCACGTAGCCACGCTGCAGATCGAGGAGGGCCGACCCGAGGACGTCCGCGTCGTGCTTCTGGGACAGTCGATCGGCGGAATACTGGCGTCGCTCACCGGGGGACGCGTGGGCACCCTCTTTCGGATGCGCCTCAGGACCGCGCGGGCGTTTCCAGGGGAGGCGGACGTCGACAACGCACGCTACTTCCTGTGGGACTGCTCGGGCGGATACCCGATCGGCATCTTCTCGGTGTTCGCCCGCTCTGCGATCGCCGCCAGGGGCGAGGTCGAACCGACCCAGCTCTTCTTTGCGGTCGGCTTCAATCCGCACGGCCGACGGATCCTGTCCGGCATACGCCCTGTCCGGCGCACGTGGGAAGCGATTCACAACCGGGTTACCACGAACGTGCTCAACCGGTTCAAGCGGCTGTGCGAGGCGGGATTCGAGGCGGAGCGGGAAGGGAAGGCCCTATCCTGAGGGTCGGTCTGGCGGCTGTCCGAAATGGAGGTGGAGGACGGTCGGTTCACCCCCGGCCGAACTGACCGAGACGACGTACAGGTTGTCGTATTCGGCATCGTCGATTGGCTCGGGCTCGGGAGCTCCGAGGGCCGCCACGATTTCGGGAACCGTGTTGGAGTGGCCGGAGACCAGGACGATACGGCCCGCGTGATCTGTCAGGATTCGCCTGGCCAGGCCTTCCGAGTCGCGGGCGTCGTGCGTCAGGATCTCCAGGCCCAGGTGTTCGGCAATCGGTTCCAGGGTCTCGGTCGTTCGCTTGTACTGCGTGCCGAACAGCACGGAGACTCCCGACTCCTCGGCGACCCGAAGCAAGGCATCGGCTCGCTGCCAGCCGATCTCACTGAGCGGCGGATCGCCATCTTCCCACTCCTTCTCGGCGTGACGAACGACGAGCACGGTCGTGGTCTCCTGGGCCTGGGCCCGTGGCGCATCCGCCAGGACGCCGGGCCAGAGCAGGAGCAGAAGCGCCAGGACGCACCAGGTCCGCCGGCTTGAGATCGAGGTCCGGGTCATGTGCCTGCCGTATTCGAGTCGTGGAATCTGCAGCCGCGCTAGGGCGTCGGCGTCATCTCGTGCTGCATGTGCTCCATGGCCGGTGCATCGGCGTCCATTCCGTGGTCCATTCCGTGCCCACCGCCCAGTACGCCCTGCCGCATGCCGATCGACCATAATCCGGCCACGAGCACGCCCGCTGCCAGCAGGCGCCGCACGCGCATGTCCTGAAACGCGATCTTCCGCAAACCGAACGTCACGGTCGCGAGCGCCGGAACCGTGCCGAGGCCGAACAGGAGCATAGCGGCCGCGCCGGCCGCCGGCTCGCCGAGCGCCACCGGCACGCTGAGCGTCGCGTACACGAGGCCGCACGGCAGAAGGCCGTTCACGAGCCCGAACAGGTAGCGCGCCCCGGCTTCCGGCCTGGAAATGAGGTTGCTGGCTGCCCGCTGGACCCCCGGGATCTTGATCTTCGGCTCCGGCAGCAACCCCGCGAGTACGGCAGCGAAATAGACGATGAGTACCGTGGAGACGACGCCGGCCACCCAACCGGGTCCCGGGATGGAGCCGCCGAAGGCGCCGGCCAGGGCGCCCAGAATCATGTACGTGGTGAGCCGGCCGGCGTGCCAGAAGAACGACTCCCGAGCCGTCCCTCCGCAGGCGACGGCAAACGAGCCGCACATGCCGATGCAGTGGATGCTTCCGATGAGACCCGCAAGGCCGGCCCCGGCGATGAGTTCGATCATGAGATCATCCGACGTCCCGAAAAGGGGCAAAGGTATGGTACGAAAGTACCGGGACTTGCTCATACCTGATCATGGTATGACAATATGCGCTTGGCTCGACCGTCTCAACCAGACAAATCTCCGGGGTTTCACATGGAAAAATCCGCTTCTGCGGGTACCGGTGTGCCCGCCGCGATCTACGACGATGACATCGTCAAGAAGTTCGCGATCGCGACGCTTATCTGGGGCGCCGTCGGCATGCTCGTCGGAGTCATCATTGCCCTGCAGCTGGCGTGGTGGCCCGCGAACCTGGGCCTGCCGTGGACGACCTTCGGGCGGCTTCGCCCCCTGCACACCAATGCCGTGATCTTCGCCTTCGGCGGCAACATCTGCTTCACAGGGATCTACTACTCGATGCAGCGTCTGCTGAAGACGCGCATGTGGAGCGACGCCCTGTCGAAGATCCACTTCTGGGGATGGCAGCTGATCATCGTGGCAGCCGCCGTGACGTTTCCCCTGGGACTGTCGCAGTCCCGTGAATACGCCGAGCTGATCTGGCCGATCGACATCGCGATTACCCTGATCTGGGTAGCGTTCGCGGTCAACTTCTTCGGCACGATCGCGGTCCGGAAGGTCAAGCACATCTACGTCGCGATCTGGTTCTACATGTCGTTCGTGATCACGATCGCCGTGCTTCACATCGTCAACAGCCTGGCGATGCCGGCCACGTTCCTGCGCTCGTATCCGATCTACTCGGGCATGACGGACGCGCTGGTTCAGTGGTGGTACGGGCACAATGCGGTCGGCTTCTTCCTCACCACGCCGTTCCTCGGGCTGATGTACTACTTCCTCCCCAAGGCAGCGGACAAGCCGATCTACAGCTACCGGCTGTCGATCGTCCACTTCTGGGGACTGATCTTCCTGTATATCTGGGCCGGCCCGCATCATCTCCTCTATTCGGGCCTCCCGGACTGGGCCCAGACGCTGGGGATGGTGTTCAGCATCGTGCTCCTGGCTCCGTCGTGGGGCGGGATGCTAAACGGGCTGCTCACCCTGCGCGGTGCATGGGACCGGCTGCGCACCGATCCGGTCCTCAAGTTCATGGTCGTGGGCGTGAGCTTCTACGGCATGAGCACGTTCGAGGGCCCGATGATGTCGATCCGGGCGGTGAACGGACTGGCCCACTTCACGAACTGGGTGGTCGGCCACGTGCACTCCGGCGCCCTCGGGTGGAACGGGATGCTCTCGTTCGCCGTGCTGTACTGGCTGGTTCCGAGATTGTGGAACAAGCCGCTGGCCAAGCCGAAGATGGCCACGCAGCACTTCTGGCTCGCCACCATCGGCATCGTCTTGTATACGGTGTCCATGTGGGCCGCCGGTCTGATGGAAGGCCTGCAGTGGCGGGCGATCGGTGACGGCGGGCAGCTGGCCAACCCGATCTTCATCGACATCGTGCACCGCCTGGAGCCGTTCTACTGGCTGCGGCTGCTCGGCGGAACGCTCTACTTCGTAGGCGCCCTGATGGCGGTTTACAACCTGTTCAAGACCATGCGGGGACCGGAGTCGGTCTCGACGGACGCCGCGGCGCCCGTCCCGGCCACCTGATCGCGAGGCACCGATGTCTGACGAAATGAAGAACCACGGTTCCGAGAAGAAATACGGGCAGTTTCACCGGCGGGTGTTCGAGGCCAACATCGTGAACTTCGCCGTGTGGGCGACGATCGCGATCCTCATCGGGGGCATCGTGGAGATCGTCCCGATGTTCACGCCGGCCGGCACGGAGATCTCGCCCGATGTGACGCCGTATACCGCACTCGAGGTGGCCGGCCGCGACATCTACGTGTCCGAAGGCTGCTACCTGTGTCATTCGCAGTGGGTGCGGCCGATGCGCGCCGAAATCCTGCGCTACGGCCCGTGGTCACGGGCGTGGGAATACCAGTACGCCCGACCGTTCCAGCTGGGCTCACGTCGGATCGGGCCCGACCTGCACCGGATCGGCGGCAAGTACCCCGACGCGTGGCACTACGAGCACATGCGTGATCCGCGGAGCACCACGCCGGGCAGCGTGATGCCGCCCTACGCGTGGCTTCTCACGAATCGCATCGATGCGGGCGATGTGAGGGCGTCCATGGTCGCCCTGAAGAAAACGGGAACTCCTTACACCGACGAGGATATAGCCGGGGTGGAGGAGAGCCTCGCAGGGCAGGGAGGCGAAATCGTGGGACGGCTTCGTGAGGCCGGTATCGAGTCCGAGCCGGACAGGGCGATCATCGCGGTGATCGCATACTTGCAGCGACTCGGAATGGACGGCCGCGCGGCGCTTCAGAAGCAGGGGATCGAGTACTGATGAATCCCGTGATTCAGCAGGCTTCGGAATCCATTGGAATGGGCGGGATGGCGACCATCCTGACCCTTCTGTTCATGGTCGCGTTCGCCGCCTGGGTTTGGTACGCCTACACCCCCAGGAACAGGAAGAAGTTCGAGGACGCGGCCCTGCTGCCCTTCGAGGAGGGAGTCGACAGGTGAGCAAGGACACGAATCGGGTGCTCGGCCATGCCGACGAGAGCGACGGCATCGAGGAATATGACAACCCGCTCCCCGACTGGTGGCTGGGGCTACTGTGGTTCACGGTGATCTGGGCCGTGGCCTACGGGGTGCACTATCACTTCATCGGGAATCGATCGCAGGAGGGCCGCCTGGCTGCCGAGATGCAGGCCGCCGAGGTGCAGTGGCCGGTGGAAGCGGCCGCTGCCGTGTCATTCGCGATCACACCCGAGGCGGTGGCCGCCGGTGAGGCGATCTATACGCAGAACTGCGCCATGTGCCACGGTGCGGAGCTGGAAGGTGGTATCGGTACGGCATTGAACGATACCGAGTGGATCCACGGCCACGATTCGGAAGACGTGATCCGGATCATCACGGAGGGAGTGCCGGAGAAGGGCATGCTCACCTGGGGGCCGATACTCGGACCCGAGAAGGTCAACCAGGTGGCAGCGTACGTACTGGACAAGAACCTGGAGTACGTGGGAGAGGACGCATACTCGGAAGCGCCCGCCGAGTCGGCCGAGGGCGAGAACTCCGAAGAGGGCGGCGAGGGTTAATAGAGCGGGGCCGGGCGCCCGCCGGACGGCTCGCCGTAAGGGATAGACGTGCTGGGTTTCTCAAACACGCGGGATTGGGTGTATCCGCAGTCCATCAAGGGCCGGTTCATGACGATCCGGCGATGGACGTTCCTCGGCCTGCACCTGCTGCTCCTGATCACCCCGTGGATCACGGTGAACGGCAACCCGGCGTTTCGGGTGGACCTTCCCGCGCGCCGCGTCTTCCTGTTCGGCAACATCTTCACCGCGTCCGACACGATCTTCCTGCTGCTGGTGCTGTGGTTTCTCGCCTTCTCCCTGTTCTTCTTCACCGCCGTGTTTGGTCGCATCTGGTGCGGGTACGCGTGTCCGCAGACCGTCTTCCTGGAGTCCTGGATCCGGCCGATCGAGCTGTGGATCGAAGGCGACCGGCTGACGCGGAAGCGAAGAGACACGAAGGGTTGGACCTTCGACCGGGCCTGGCGGAAGGCCGCCAAGTGGTCCGTGTTCCTCGCGGTCTCGGTGTTCCTGGCGATGGCCGGGATGAGCATTTTCGCCGGAGCGCGAGAGTTATGGACCGGGCAGGCCGGGCCGGTCGAGTACTCGCTGACCGCGATCTTCACCTTCTTCTGGTTCTGGGACTTCACGTGGTTCCGCGAGCAGTTCTGCAGCTACGTGTGTCCGTACGCTCGATTCCAGAGCGCCCTGGCAGACGACGAGTCGCTGACGGTCAGCTATATCCCCCAGCGCGGCGAGCCCCGCGAGGCCGGCAAGCAGGCGGCACTCGACGGCCGGTGCATCGACTGCAACAAGTGCGTGGCCGTGTGTCCGCAGGGCATCGACATCCGGGACGGATTCCAGCTCGAATGCATCCAGTGTGCCCGCTGCATCGACGCATGCGTAAGCGTAATGGGGCAGCTGGGTCACCGGACGCTGGTCGAGTACTCGACGATCGCCGAATCCGAGGGCCGAACCGTGCGCCGCTGGCGACCGCGCACCTTCGTATACGGGGCGATCCTGGTTGCGATCATCGCCACGGGTGGTGTACTTCTGGCTCAACGCGTGCCGTTCGAGGCGACCGTGAACCGGGCGCCGGGCTCGCTGTACACGGTCGATACCGACGGCTCGACGCGGAATACCTTCCTGTTGAAGATCACGAACAAGGATCCGGGCCAGACCCCGGTCAAGTACGACATCGAAGTGTCCGGGCTGGCCGGCGCTGAGGTGATCACGCAGCCGGTCGAGCTCGGTTCCACCGAGACTCGAACGGTGCCCCTGATCGTACGCGTTCCGCCCTCTTCGGACCTCGTCCGGACCACGCCGTTCGAGGTGAGCGTTACCGATGGCGATGGAGAGATCGTGCTTCATCCCACGTTCAAGACTGGAGCGGAGATTGGCTCAACCGGTCCGTAAGTTCGACCGGCTGCTGTGGCCGATCATGATCATCGTGGGCCTGTTGATCGTGGTCATCATGAACGCGGTGTTCATCTACGTGGCCGTATCCGACCGGGATGAAGTGGTCCCGTCGTACCACACGGAATCGCGCTGATCACCTCCCGCTGTCCCCACTGCGGCACCCCCGTCGAAGGCCCGGAGGACACGTGGTGCTGCCACGGGTGTGAGATGGCGGCTGCCATCATCCGGGGTGCCGGCCTCGAGCGCTACTACCAGGATCGCGAGGAGTACGCCCCCCGACCCGGTCCGCTGCGACCGGGCTGGGACACGGTGCCCGTTACGATCTGCGACGACGGCAGCGCGGAAGTTCGGCTGGTCTTCGATGGCCTGCGCTGCGCCTCGTGCGTGTGGGTGACCGAGCACATCCTGCAGGCCACCCCCGGTGTCGAAGAGGCCACCGTGAGCTACGCCACGGGGCGGGCGAGCCTGCGGTGGGATCCCGACGCGGTGGATCTCGGCACCCTGGCCGGGAAGGTGGCAGCGCTCGGTTACCGGCCACGTCTTCTCGGCGAGGAGAGCAAGCCGGACCAGGGTCTCGTCATCCGGCTCGGGGTGGCGACGTTCGCCGCCATGAACATCATGCTGATGTCGGCGGCGCTCTACCTGGGCTGGGTGTCCGCCATGGAAGAACGCTACGCGGCGTTGTTCCGCTGGGCGTCATTGGTTCTCGTGACGCCCGTGGCGCTGTGGTGCGCCGAGCCGTTCTTCTCCGGAGCCATCCAGGGGTTGAAGAACCGCGTCCTCCACATGGACCTCCCGATCGCACTGGCCGTGGCCGTCCTGTACGTGCACGGCCTGATATCAACCGTTGTCGGAACCGACACGTACTTCGATTCGCTTTCCATGCTCATCGCCTTGCTGCTCGCCGGCCGCATGCTGGAGGGACGGGGACGGCGGCGAGCCGCTGAGGCGGCGGTCTCTCTGGCGGCGGCCCTCCCAGCCACCGCCCGCAGGCGCGCGGGAGACCTGGGAGATGCGGTGGAAGTCGTCCCCGCCGGCGACCTGCTCCCGGGCGACCTGATCGACGTGGGCGCGGGCGAGGAGTTCGCCGCGGACGGCGTGGTGGAGGATGGCGAAGCGACGGTGCGCCTGGCCCTGATCACCGGCGAGGCCGAGCCCGTGCTCGTTTCGGCCGGAGACGAGGTGGTCTCGGGCGCCGTGCTGGTAGACGGAAACCTCACCGTCCGGGTGGAGCGGGTGGGGGATGAGACCACTCTCCAGCGCATGGCCGCGGACCTCAGAGCCGCTGCGGATCGTCCGGTACGCCTCTCCACGGCGGATCGCATCGCGCCCTGGTTCACGGCGGCGACCCTGGTCGCGGCGACCCTGACGGTGACCGGCTGGCTGCTGGCGGGGGATGGCGGAACGGCCCTCCGGGCCTGCGTTGCCGTGCTCGTGGTGGCCTGCCCGTGCGCTCTGGCCCTCTCACGACCGCTCGCCGCCGCCGCCGGCCTCGGAGCAGCGGCACGCCGGGGGCTGTTGTTCCGTTCCGCCGACGGTCTTCTCGACCTGGTGGAGGTGGACACGGTCGGCCTCGACAAGACCGGAACCGTCACGGAGGGAGACCTCACGGTGGTCACCGCCGACGAAACCACGCTGCGCATCGCCGCCGGCCTGGAGCGCTTCAGCATGCACCCCATCGCGCGAGCCATCGTGGACGAGGCGGTCGAGCGCGGCATCCCGCTGCCCCGGGCCGAGGCCGTGCGCGAGACGCCCGGAACAGGAGTGTCGGGACGCGTGGACGGCCTGGACTGGGAGCTCGCGGCCGGCGGACCCGGCGAGGTCGTTCTTTCGGGTGAGAGCGGGGAAGCCGGACGCATCCGCCTGGGCGACGCGGTCCGCTCGGACTCCGCCGAGGCCATCGGTCAGCTCGTGGATCGCGGGCTGGAAGTGGTCCTGCTCACCGGCGATCACGAGGACGTGGCCGCGAGAATCGCGGAGCAGGCCGGTGTCACCCAAGTGCGGGCGCAAGTGGACCCGGCGGCAAAGGCGGCCTGGGTGCGGGCTGGACAGGAACGCGGGAGCCAGGTCCTGTTTGCCGGGGATGGCCTGAATGACGGCCCTGCGCTGGCTGCGGCTGACGTGGGCGTCGCGATGGGCACCGGCGCTGCGAGCAGCGTACTGGTGGCGGACGGAGTGATTTCCACCTGGTCCCTCAAGCCCCTCGTCTCGGGCTTCCAGGCCGCCGCGGCCTGTGAACGGGCCATCAGGTGGAACCAGCGACGGTCGATCGCCTACAACATCGTGGCCGTGAGTGCGGCTGCCGCGGGATGGATCAACCCGCTGGTGGCCGCCATCCTGATGCCGGCGTCGAGCGCCATGGTGATCTGGGGCTCGTCCCGAATTGAGGCCAGCATGAGCGACGCACGAACATGAACTCCATCTTCTTTCTCCTGCCGATCGCGCTGATCCTGGGCGGCATCTTCGCCGCGCTGTTCGTCAAAGCCGCTCGCGACGGGCAGTTCGACGACCTGGACGATCCCCCGGAGCGCATGCTGCACGATTGAGCAAGTTACGGGACCTCATTGCTTTCCCCCGCCGCAGCTACGATACTCGTGCTTCCGGATACCGACGCTCCGAGGCAACGGTCACCGAACACATTCTCAGGCCCTGAACGACCGGTCGCTGTCCGGAATCGTGTTTTTGCGTCAGGGTCAGTTCGCAGGAGATGTACGCAATGAAGTTCAGATTCAGTTTTGCATTGGTCGCGCTCGCGCTCGTGTCTGCCGGTTGCGGAGATGACGATCCGGCGCCGGCGACCACAGGCTCAATCGGCGTCACCACGGTGACGACCGGCGACGACATCGACGCGGATGGCTACACGCTCAGCGTCGACGGCAACGACGCGGGGGCCATTGGTGTGAACGCGGTCGTCGTCATCCCCGACCTCGCGCCCGGCACGTACTCGGTTGGCCTGAACGGCGTCGCCGCCAACTGCGCGGTTCTGCCCAATCCCCGTGACGTGGACGTCACCGCGGGCCTGACGGAGAACACGCAGTTCGACGTGGCCTGTGCGCAGCTCAACCAGCCGCCGATGGCTGACGCGGGCGATGACCAGACGGTCACGGATGCAGACGACAGCGGCGACGAGGATGTGATGTTGGATGGATCCGGCAGCACGGACTCGGACGGCACGATCGTTAGCTGGTCGTGGGCTGTCGAAGGCGCCGAGATTGCTACGGGCGAGATGGCCACCGTCTCCTTCGCCGTTGGCGTCACCTCGGTCGCTCTCACCGTGACGGACGACGAGGGAGCTACCGACACGGACATCGTGACGATCACGGTGGAGGCCTTCGTCGGGAATCAGGATCCGACCGCCGATGCCGGTCCGGACCAGACGGTCACGGATGCCGACAACAGTGGCGACGAGGACGTGACGCTCGACGGCTCGGCCAGCGTCGATGCCGACGGGACGATCGTGAGCTGGTCGTGGGCCGAGGGTGGAGCCGAGATCGCGACCGGCGAGATGCCTGTCGTGAACTTCGCCGTGGGCGCATACACGGTCACGCTGACCGTCACGGACGACGAAGGGGCCACGAGCACCGACGATGTCCTCATCACCGTGAACGCTCCGACGGTGTTCTTCGCGGCGGACATCCTTCCGTACTTCGAAACGAACTGCACGTCGTGTCACGGCGCGACCAACCAGTTTGCTGGCGTGCGGCTCGACAGCTACGCGGCCGTCTTGACGGCCGGCAACAATGGACCGCTTGTCGTTCCCGGAGACTCAGCGGATCCGTTGGCCACCCTCGTTCCGAAGTTGGAGTCGGGTCACCAGGGAGCGCCGCACGGGACCACCGTTATTCAGGATACCAAGGATTGGATCGACGAAGGCGCGTTGGACAACTGATGGACTTGCACTGACGGCCAACCGCGCTGCCCGGGCTTCGGCCC
The DNA here is from genome assembly GCA_023554435.1 of Gemmatimonadota bacterium. GTDB lineage: Bacteria > Gemmatimonadota > Gemmatimonadetes > Palauibacterales > Palauibacteraceae > Benthicola. Next base: position 13,315 of record JAMJQV010000073.1, read on the forward strand.
GGGTAGCCGGTCTGCCGGAATTTGCGACACAAAGGCGTTTCATCTGAAAACGTCTTCCGCCCACGACCGCCCTCCGATTCGCACGAAACCCGGGTTCCTCCCTATCTTCTCCGATCTCGTTTCGGCAGAGGCGCCGTGAGGACCAACTCAATGCGACGGGGAGCGGATGGGATTCTTCCAGTGGCTGTCTGACTTCGGCAACCGGTACATCGTGGAGATGGGCGTCACCGTGGGTGGGGAGACCATCCCCTACATGGTGATCCTCCTCCTCGGTACGGGCGTCTTTCTCACCTTGCGCCTGGGGTTCATCCAGGTCCGACGGCTGGGTCACGGGTTCAAGGTCACGTCCGGGGCCTATGACGACCCCGACGAGCCCGGCGACGTCTCTCACTTCCAGGCTCTCACCACGGCGCTGTCGGCCACGGTCGGGATCGGGAACATCGCCGGCGTGGCGATCGCCATCCACTGGGGCGGTCCTGGGGCGTTGTTCTGGATGTGGGTGACGGCGGCGCTCGGGATGGCCACCAAGTTCACCGAAGTCACGCTGGCGCAGAAATATCGGGTGGTCGAAGAGACACATGGGCATGCCTGGGAAGGCACGGTCTCCGGCGGACCGATGTACTACATCGAGAAGGGGCTCGGGCCCAGGTGGAAGTGGATGGCCGTGGCCTTCGCCATTCTGCTTGGCCTCACCGCCTTCCTGACCGGAAACGCGATCCAGGCCAACACGGTAGCCGATACGATGCGCACCACGTTCGGCGTGCCCGTCTGGGCCACTGGCTTGATCACCTCGGCCGTCGTCGCCGCCGTGATCCTGGGCGGGATCACTCGAATCGGTAAGGTCACGGCGATCCTCGCCCCCGCAATGGCAGCCCTCTACGTGTTCGGCGCGCTCGCGATCATCGTGTTCAATCTGGGTGCCGTGGTACCGGCGTTCGAGCTGATCTTCCGGGAGGCCTTCAACCCGACGGCTGGAGTGGCGGGCACCGGGGTCGGCGCCTTCCTCATGACCATGATGTGGGGCGTGCGGCGCGGCCTGTTCTCGAACGAGGCGGGCCAGGGATCGGCGCCGATTGCGCACGCTGCCGCCAAGACGGACGAGCCGGTGTCCGAGGGCGTGGTGGCTCTGCTCGAGCCGTTCATCGACACGCTCGTCATCTGCACCATGACCGGCCTCGTGATCCTCACGACGGGCGTGTGGAACGAGCGCCTTCCGACGCCGATCGTTCTCAGTGGGGGGGACCTGACGTGGGTAAGCGTGGATGCCGAGGGCGCGCGCGCGGCCGTCGAAGCTCCCGCGGAGCTCGTGATCGCCGACGGGCGGCACATGACCACCGTAGACGTTCCTCTTCTCGCGTGGCACGACGTACACGTCGAGGAGCTGTTCACCGATGCGGACATGACGACCCGATTCTCGGGAACGATTCAGCCGGCCGAGGCCTCTGCGCTGGCGAGCGATGGCACGACCTACACGACGCTGTACGGCCTGGCCTACGAGAGCGGGGCGCCACTGACACAGGCAGGCTTTAGGGTCGGGCTCTCGCCACTCGGAAGCTGGGGTGGGACGATCGTGGTGCTCGCGGTGCTCCTGTTCGCTCTCTCCACCGCTATCGCATGGAGCTACTACGGGGACCGGTGCGCCAACTACCTGTTCGGGTCGGCGGCGGTGCTTCCATACAAGATGGCATTCGTGACGATGCACTTCGTCGGGGCGGTGTTGCCCCTCGCGGTGATCTGGAACCTGGGCGACCTGTTCCTGGCCGTGGTCATCGTACCCAACCTGATCGCTCTCGTGCTTCTCTCGCCGCAGGTGCTGGCCGAGACGCGCGGCTACTTCGAGCGGAAGCCGTGGCGGGAGAACGAGCTGAAGCGCCAGCAGCTGAAGAGGGAAGGGAAGCTCTAGAGCTGGTCCGCGGAGGATATTGCTGATGTGCGAAGCCCCTCCGGCGGGAGGGGCTTCGTTGCGAATTTCTAAGGGAAGATCCCCATCTCCTCGTAGCACACCACGATCTTGTCGATCGAGTTGACGAACGCGGCGGTTCGCCAGATCAACGTCCCATGTACACCAACGGAGTCGTCCGAAGGGGGGTCAGGGCACCGGGCAGCCTGAAACCTCGTAGGAGAGTTCGACGCGCTGCATGTCTCGAGTCAGGTCCTCGTGGCGCTGCGTTCGCTCCGCATCGAGCACGGCATCAGCGCGCGAGACGCCGCCCACGACGTACGCGACCCACCTCGAGTCGACCTCGACGTAGGCTGCCTTCAGGTCGTCGCATCCCTTGGCCCCGGTTTCGAATGCTTCAGCCAGGCTTCGGAAGAAGACCATGGCGCCATCCGCCGAATCGGCGAGGGCATCGAGATCCAGGAGTCGCGGATCGACTCCGGCGGGGACCACTTCCGGCTCTTCCACTCCAGGAACGGCAGCCTCGAAGTCCGGCGCGAGGACTACGGGGAGTGTCCCCTCAGACTCGAGGACCGCGCCAGTAGTCATCGAGTCTACCCGGCTCTCGTCGGCGGGCCTGGCCTCGGCCGGCTGGGCGACGGGGACGGTCCTGACTGCCGCAGCGGGTATGCGGGAAGCTCCATCGGGCACGCGGAAGATCCGATCTGCGCCGAACACGGCGAGCGCCACAATTCCAATGCTCGCCGCCACATTGCCAACCTGCCGGGCGCGGCTCATCCGCTCTGCGCGCCTGCGCTGCCTGGCGGCCTCGAGCTCGTCTTCCTTCTCCGCGCGACGGGCTTCCTCTTCTCGCTCGGCCGCCTCGGCCGCCGTCTGAAGGTCTGCCTCCGCTACTTCGCGCCGGGCGCGCTGCACCGATGCCTGCATCGCCGCTTCCTCGGCCTTCTGCCTGGCTGCGGATTCCACCGCGCGCTGGAGCTCTGCGTCCTTGCGCCGCTCCATCTCCTGAGCCGTGGTCTGCCGGATGGCTGCCAGTTCTGCGCCGCGTCGTGCCACGGCCTCCTCGAGCGCCTTGCGCTCCATGCGCAGACGGGCGACCTCCTGACGCGCGACCTCGGCTACCTCCTTGGCCTTGCCTGCCATGCGCGCGGCTTCCTGTTCGGCAGCCTGCCTGGCTGTCTCCAACTCGGCGACACGCGCGGCCGCTTCGGCTTCGGCCTTCTGCCGCCGGTCAGACTCCAGCCGGGCTGAGCGCCAGGCGTCCTCGGCTTCCGTGGCGAGTACCGTGGCCCGCTCCTCGGCAGCCTCCCTGGCCTTCTCGAGGTCCGCGGCCTCGCGGGCAATGCGCTCCTCGGTCTCTCGAAGGGCCGCCTCGTCCCGCTCGGTCTTGAGGGCGGCATCCTCCTGGATGGCCTCCTTGGCCGCGCGCTTCTCCGAAGCTTTCTGGAGCGCCTCTTCGGCAGCCTTACGCGCAGCCTCGAGCTGCAGCGACTTCTGTGCGGATTCCCTCTCCGCCGCCTCCCTGCGCTCCGCCTCGACACGGGCCGCTTCGACTGCCGTGGCGGCCTCTTTGGCCATCTTCTCGGCCTCGGCCACGGCGGCCAGCCTGGCGGCCTCCATCTCGGCGGCACGTCCGGCAGCCTTGATCTCGGCATCCAGGCGAGCGGCCTCCTCGGCCCGTCGCCGCTCGGCTTCTCGCTCGGCTGCTTCCAGAGCGGCTTCGGCCGCTGCGTTGTGACGCGCACCTTCGGCCGCTGCCGTTTCGCGCGCGGCTTCCAGCTCGGCCGCGATTCGCTCCGCCTCTTCCTCAGCTACACGACGCGCCTCGGCCTCCGCTTCGCGTCGTTCCGCTTCTTCTTCCGCCAGCTGCCTGGCCGCCTCGACCTCTGCGGCGCGTCGCTCCGCTTCTTCTTCCGCCGCCTTGCGTGCGGTCTCGAGGTCGTCCGCTTTTTGCCTGGCCGCGGCCTCGGCTTCTCGGCGGCGAGCCTCCTCGGACCGATGGCGGTTCGCTTCCTCCTCGGTAACCTGCCTCGCTGCCTCGGCTTCACTCGCACGGCGCGCCGACTCCTCGGCAGCACGGCGTGCTCCCTCTACTTCGGCGGCACGACGGGCGGCTTCCTGCTCGGCGGCCTGGCGCGCCTCCGCGACCTCCTGTCGCATGGCCTCGAGCTCGGCAGTCCGAAGGGCGGCTTCGTCCTCCGCTTCCTTGCGAGCTGCCTCCGCCTCGGAGGCCCAGCGAGCGGCCTCGGATTCGGCTGCCTTCCGAGCGGCTTCGAGTTCGGTTACTCGCCGAACGGCTTCGGATATGGCGGCTTCGTGCGCCTCGGCCTCCGTCTGCCGGCGCAGGGCCTCACGCTCCGCAGCCTCTCTCGCCGCGTCGGCTTCTGCCGCGCGCCTGGCAGCCTCCATCTCGGCAACCCGGATCGCCTCCGCGGCCTCCGCGGCCTGCCTGCCGGCTTCCTCTTCCGCCGCCTTCCGCGCCGCCTCGAGCTCAGCAGTCCGCCGGGCCGATTCCTCTTCGGCGGCCCTTCTCGCTTCTTCGGCGGCCGCGAGTGTGGCCTCCAGCTCGGCCGCCTGCCGCTTCGCTTCCTCCTCGGCCGCATGGCGGGCGGAGTCGAGCTCAGCGGCGCGTCTCGAGGCCTCCTCTTCCGCTTCCCTGCGGGCGGCTTCAGCCGCTTCCAGCGTGGCCTGCAACTCCGCGGCCTGCGACTCTGCCTCCTCCTGCGCCTGGCGGCGAGCCGCTTCGAGCTCGGCGGCCTGGATCTCGGCTTCCTTCTCGGCGGCGCGGCGGGCGGCTTCGAGCTCGGACGCTCGCCTGTTCGCCTCCTCTTCGGCAGCCCGACGGGCGGCCTCCGCCGCCTCGAGGGTGGCCTGGAGTTCACCGGCCTGCATCTCCGCCTCTTCCTGCGCCCGCTGGCGAGCGGCCTCCAGTTCAGAGGCACGGCGCGCGGCCTGGGCCTCCGCGTTCTGCCGGTTCGCCTCGGCGGCCTCGAGTGTGGCCCTGACTTCCGCCGCCTGCCTCGCCGCCAGCTCCTCGGCTTCCCGGCGTGCCGCTTCCAATTCGGCGGCGCGTCGACCGGCCTCCTCTTCGGCCGCCTTCCTGGCCTCCTGGGCCGCGGCGAGCGTGGCCTGCAGTTCCTGGGAATGACGCTCCGCTTCCGCTTCCACGGCCAGGCGAGCCTGCTCCAGTTCGGCGGCCCGACGGGCGGCCTCCTTCTCGGCCTGTTGCCGTGCGACCTCCGCCGTCGCGAGGGTCGACTCGAGTTGCGCGGCCTTCCGCTCCGCCTCTGCTTCCGCCTGTTGCCGGCCCTGCTGGGCTTCCTCGATCCTGCGGGCAGCTTCCTCTTCCGCCGCGATCCGTGCGGCCTCCTCGGATCGACGCAGTTCCGCCTCGAGATCGGCCGCCTTTCTGGCCGACTGGGCCTCTGCGGCTTGCCGGGCGGCTTCGGCTTCAGCCGCCTGCCGGGCCGCTTCCTGCTCGGCCACCCGGCGTG
>JAMJQV010000074.1 GCA_023554435.1 Gemmatimonadota bacterium
GTCCCAACCGACGTACGACCTCCTGCCGGTCCAGGATGAGCGCGGCCTGCGGATTGCCCCTGGTGGCCAGGCCTCCAGCCCCTACCTCAGAAATGGGTGTCCTCCAACTCCTCGATCGACGGAGCGATCGGTTGCGGCTGACGCGCGAAGAGGATCTTCAATACCGGCGGCACGACGAAGGTCGAGAGGATGACCATGATGAGGATGGCACTGTAGACCTCGCCGGAGAGAATACCCGCGGTCAGGCCAATGGCGGCGAAAATCAGGCCCACTTCTCCCCTCGGCACCATCCCCACGCCGACGACCAGCTTGCTGATGCCCGCCCGTCTCACCGCCAGGCCGGAAACCAGCTTGCCGAAGATGGCGACCGCGGTGAGGGTGAGCCCAACGACCAGCACGGCTCCATCGAAGTCCGCCGACCCGGGGATGAACAGGTGGACGTTGACCGGGGCACCCACGACGACGAAGAAGATGGGCGTAAACACGTCGGCGACCGGTTCGATTTTCTCGACGACCGAGTCGAACTGGTTGGTGGACGAGAGGACGAGACCCGCCGCAAACGCACCGATGATCATCGCGGACCCCGCCCAGTCGGCGAGAGCCGCTATACCCAGCGCGAAGCAGAAGGCGGTTACCAGCAGGACGCCTCGTACCCGCATCTTGTCCACGGCATCGAACAGGATCGGTGCGAAGCGGTTTCCGATCAGCACCGCGAGCACCAGGAAACCCACCGCGAAGATGAAGATCTTGCTGATCGCGAACACGCCCACCGCAGCCCCGGAGGCAAGCCCCGCCACCACGGCGAGGATGACGATTCCGAGGACGTCGTCGATGACCGCAGCGCCGATGATGATTCGCGCTTCCGGGGTGTGCATCCTTTCGAGGTCCGAGAGCACGCGTGCGGTGATTCCGACCGAGGTAGCCGTGAGGGTCGCGCCCACGAAAATGCACACGATGACGAAGCTGATCCCCTCGGGCGTCACCCCGATAGACGGGTTCGCCATGTACCAGTAGAGGAAGCCAAGCCCGAACGGAAGCACGACACCGATCAGGGCAACGGCCGACGCGGTGCGGCCGACGCTGAACATCTCCTTGAGGTCCGTCTCCAGGCCGATCTCGAACAGCAGGATCGAGACCCCGATCTCGGCGAACACGTGAATGATCTCGTACATCTCGGTTCCGGCGTCCGGGATGACGCCCAGTACGCTTCCGCCGAGTATGACGCCCGCCACGAGCTCGCCGAGGACCGCGGGCTGCCCTCTTCGCTCCACCAGCTCACCGAGGAACTTCCCCGACAGCAGGATGACGATGAGAACGAAGAACACGTCCCGGATTCGAACGCCGTGCCCATCGTCCTCCGCATGAGCCTCCGCCGACGCATGGTCGTCCTCGGCTCCGCTCTCCGGCCCCTCGGCTTCCTGCAGGACGTCGCCCCCGGCCCAGTGCCCGATCGAGCCGTAGGCGACCGCTGTGGCGGCTGCCGCGGATTCCTCCGGAGGGGCACCGTCGTCCCCAGCCCCCGAGAACACCCCACCCGGGCCGCCAAGAAGGAACCAGAATCCCACCAGCAGCATCGCCAGCCGCCGCAGGCGCCGCCATCCCGAGACCGGTCTGCGGGTCACCATTGCGACTGCGCTCCGTCCACGATCTTGCGGACCAGGTTGTCCAAGGCCACGTCCTGTCCAGTTGATTCGCCCGCGGGATCTGCCGGACTGTACTCCCCCTGTCCGTTGACCCCCGTGCCGTTCCAGATGATCTCGTTCTTGCTCCGATCTATGATCTGTATCTGCGCTACGATGTCCACCCTCCTCTGGAACACGGCCGCGCCCACGTCCTCCACACCCTGGAAGTTCATTGCAGTGTCTGTATAGCGCGTGAGCTCAGCCACGATCGTGGCATCGGCCTCGGCCTCAGCGGCCAACTGAACGCCCAGGTTGCTCCGGACTGCCTCGAGCAGCTTGTCGGTGAACGTCTCCGTGAGTCCGAATTGCGTCGTCCTGTTCTCGATCGGCGGTATGTACACCGTCTGGATGTGCGACGGCAGCCCTCCCCCTCCGGCGAACGTGTAATTGCAGCCCAACGTGCTGGAAGCCAGAGCCAGAACCAGGAGTCCCGGAACCAGTGTCGAGCCTCTATTGAACAGGTGGCAGGTCGTACGCATGTGCAGGATGGCTCTCCTCGTGATTCGTGATCTCCTCGACCCGCCATCGAACCCGGCTGTGCTCCGACAGATTCCTGTACTCGGCCTCACTTGGCCAGGACGTACCGCCCTCCCATTCGAGGTTCACCCGCTGGACGACCCGTCCGCGAATTCTCTCCTCCACCCGCCTCAACTGACCCTCTCGAACGTAGAAATACACCTTTCGATCCGGTCCGCCACCGTAGACGAGCACCGAGTCTGCACCGGCCACGAACCCGTCCGCTCTCGCGTCCCCCGGCCGGAACAGGCCCGCCATGGCGTAGACGAACTCCAGGCCGGGGATCTCCACGTCTTCGATCTCGCCCAGGCTCCGCAACTGCCCGTCCGCAATGGCAATGGCCATGGCCACGTCGCCGGATGTGAAGAGATCGACCCGGAGACTGTCCGGGGGGTTGTACCGGCCGACCCCATCCCCAGCGATATCGCCACGGCGATCCGCGTAGCGCCAGTCGAAGCGCAATGTCACGGGTACCGCCGCTCCCGTCTCGTTGACTACCCTGGACGCCAGGTCTGCCGGGTTCGCGATCGGCGGTCCACTCTCGATCGCAGCGACACAGCCGGCCAATCCCAGCCCGACCAGGCCCAGAGAAGGGACTCCCATGCCTGCTATCCGACTCAACGAGTCCCGCCGCCGGGACGCGCGGAAGCTACGGATGCTCCGAATGACGAGCAAGAAAAAAGTCACTCGTCGGGCCAGTCGAATTCGGCGGCCCGCAGCGCTTCGAGCACCGCGATGAGGTGAGGCGGAATTCGCCTGGGTCGACCCTCGGCGTCCGTGCAAACGAGCCGCGTGCTCCCGGCCGCAAGGGCTTCCCCCGTCGCAGCTCGAACGGCCAGGTAGGAGAAGGTCACCGTTCGACTACGTACTCGGCTCACCCGGGTGAAGATGTCGACGGCGTCGTCATAGCCGGCCGGACTGCGGTACTCGATTTCGACGTTGGAGACAGGCAGCTTCACTCCCTGACTCTCGATCTCGGAATACGCCACGCCGGCCCCACG
>JAMJQV010000075.1 GCA_023554435.1 Gemmatimonadota bacterium
AAAGCACAGGTCGTGCCACGGTGAGACACCCCCTCGTACGACGCTGAAGGAGCATATCATGTTGTGCTAGGTGGACTTATGAGATAGACACAGAAAGGCGAATCTCGACGGCGACGGTCGCGAGCCACGGTATATCGCACATCCACGATATTTCGTGGCCCAGTCGGCTTCGGGAGTCAGGATTCCCGGTTGATAGAGTGCTTCTTCATGCGAGAGCGGAGTGTACTGGGTTTCAGACCGAGCCGAACAGCCGCACCGTCATCTCCCTCGACCCGCCAACCTGTGTCCTCGAGGACCGCCCTGATGTGCTCGCGCTCGACCACGGCCAGGGGCTGCGACAGGTCGGCGGCCGGGTGTATCGCCGTCGGTCCCGGATCACCGAACTCTGCCGGCAGGGTGAGTGTGGTACCCGTTGAGAGGATGACCGATCGCTCGAGCACGTTCTCCAGCTCGCGGACGTTGCCGGGCCATTCGTACTCCGACAGGCGGCGCATGGTCGGTCCGGGAACCGACTCGATTTCCCTGCCGATCGCGGGCGACAGACGCCGCACGAAGTGGTGAACCAGCAGCGGAATGTCGGCTCGCCGCTCTCGCAGGGGAGGCACCGTGATCGGATACACGTGCAGGCGATAGAACAGGTCCTCGCGGAAGCGGCCGGCGCCCACCTCCTCCTGGAGGCTGCGGTGCGTGGCCGCGATCACGCGAACGTCCACCGAGCGCAAGCGCGACGACCCGATGCGGCTGAACTCCCCCTCCTGCAACACCCTGAGGAGCTTGACCTGCAGATCGAGGGGCAGGTCGCCCACCTCGTCCAGGAAGATCGTGCCCCCGTCCGCCAGTTCGAATCGGCCCTTGCGCAGCGTCGTCGCACCCGTGAACGCGCCTTTTTCGTGGCCGAACAGCTCACTCTCCACGAGGTTGGCCGGCAGGGAGCCGCAGTCCACCGTGATGAACGGACGGGTGGAGCGAGAACTTCGTCGGTGAATCGCGCGGGCGATGAGCTCCTTTCCGACACCCGTCTCCCCCTCGACGAGCACGGTCGTGTCGGTCTCGGCCACCTGCTCCACCCTGTGGAGCACGTACTTGAGCGTGTCGCTCTCCCCAACGATGTCGGAAAACCCGTGGCTGACCTCGAGTTCCTGCCTGAGGAACACGTTCTCCTCTTCCAGCTGGCGCCTGAACTCCTCGAGCTCCCGGATCGCCTCGTCTCGAGCGGCCTCGGCGGCACGCTGCTCGGTCACGTCGGCTCCGACCCGCAGGACTCCGCCACCACCACCGCTCGCGTCTCGCAGCGTGACGTTCGTCCACCGGATCGTCCGCCGGTGCCCCGCGGCCGTGCGCAGAGACCGGATCACGTGCGACTCGGCCACGCCGGCCAGGGAATCCCTGACGCAGGCTTCTACCTCGGGCCGCTCGTCCTCCGGTACCAGGTCCGCGAATCGTCGTCCGATCGCCTCCGACCGATCGTAGCCGGACACCTCGACGAAGTACGGGTTCACGAAGTCGATTCGACCCGTGTCGTCCAGCCCGACGACCAGCAGTCGGACCTCCTCCAACAGCGTCCGCCACCGGCGTTCCCGTTCCACGACCTCCCTGGCCAGCTCTGCGCTGCGCACCACATCTCCGGCCAGCTCGAACGACAGGACGAGCAGCATGGCCAGGAACGCGAACGAGAGCACGTAGGGGAACTGGAGTATGCCGCTGTCAACCAGAAGCTCGTGCACGGTGAGCGCGGGCAGGACCGCAGCCAGTGTAAGACCCACGATCCAGGCTTTGCGCCGGTCCCCTCGTCTCCACAGGTGGACGCAGGCATCGATCACGAGCACGACGAGCAGAATCCCCGGCACGTCACCGAGCAGCTTCCAGGGGCCTGCGGTGCCCGCGGCCGAAACGACGATCTCCCCCCACGAGAGTTCCAGCGGCTCGAGAGTGGTGATCTCGGAATACACGATGCTGAACGGCGAGGCGAAGTTGATTACGAGCACCACGGCGAGCACGAATGTCGCGACCAGGGCGAGCCACCGGCGGGCTGTGCCGGTCCACGCGACCACGAACCAGATGAGGGCGCCCAGAAACAGGTCGATGAACGCCACGGACCAGCGGATCTCCGCCCCGTACTGCTCCACCGAAGTCGCCGTGTACATACCGACTTCGACGAGAGCGTTGGCGGCCGCCGCAATCGCCGCGATGGCGATGAGCAGGTGGGCGGTCTTTCCTCGGCGGCGAAGCCACACGAACGAATGCTGCAGACCAAGCGCGAGGCATACCCCCGCGACGACCAGTTGGGCCGAGACCAGGAGACTCACCGGCAGCCCTCTACTCTGTCCATTTTTCGTCTTCCGTAAACACG
>JAMJQV010000076.1 GCA_023554435.1 Gemmatimonadota bacterium
GTACCCGCGATCGTGACTACCAGAATCGCCTTCGGTTTCTGGACTCCCTGGGAGAGGAACTGGACGGACGACGAGCATCCGACGCCGACGTCATCGTGCTCGGCGACCTGAACACGATGGGCCGCCTGGCCGGGGACGGCCTCGGGCGCATCGGCTGGGACGAGGAGGTCGCCAACCTGGACCGGAGGGCCGGGGAAATGGGCCTCAACAGGCTGCCCAATTCTCCCGCCTGCACCGAGTACTACAAAGGTCGAGGCAGCTTTCTCGATCACATCCTGGTCTCCACGGCCATGGCCGAGGCCCCACAGGGGTCCGTGGCCCGAGTGTTCGGATACTGCGCCGAATTCGACTGTCAGCCGGTCGACCAGGAGCACATGCCGTACGACTACGTGCACGTGTCGGATCACTGCCCTGTCGTGCTCGACCTCGTTGACGCGGACCGGGACTGACCGAGGGCGCCCGGGCCCCTGTTCTCTACAGGGTTTTGGCAGCACTGCGAGGTCCGTCGGCGTTCTAGCTAAGGACACCGCGTTTGCGTACCCTTGGGGCGACCAGGGAAGTCAACGGTAGACAACCGTAACACCAGACCCGGGAGACCCATGGGGAACACCCCATCCGGACGGAATGAGTGGGCGCTGGTACTGGGCGGCTCGAGCGGTTTCGGGCTCGCCACGGCGCACAAGCTATCCGAGCACGGCCTGAACATCTGCGTCGTCCACCGCGATCGCCGCGGAGCGATGAGCCGCATCGAGCCCGAGTTCGAGAAGATCCGCGAGCGAGGCGTCGCCCTCGTGACGTTTAACCAGGACGCGCTTTCCGACGAAAGCCGGGGCGAGATCCTGGACGACCTGGCGCAGCGGCTCGAGTCCGGCGGAGGGCGGATTCGGCTGCTGCTGCATTCCATCGCCTTCGGCAATCTGAAGCTCATCGGTCCGGAGGCGCCTTCGAAGAGCGCGGCCCGGGCCACGCTCGCCCGTGAACTGGACATCGAAGAAGAGCGCCTGGCCGAAGTCGTCGACCGGAGCTTCGCCGAGGGCGTGGACGGGGTGCAAGGGCTCACTTCCCCGCCCGGCTACGCCCAGGACCTGTTTCTCGAGGACGAGGACATGGTGCGCACCATCTACGCGATGGGCACCAGCCTTCTCACGTGGACGCAGGATGTGCTGGGGCGCGGACTGTTCGCCGATGACGCCCGCGTGCTGGGGATGACCAGCGAGGGCAACGAGGTGGCCTGGAAGGGATACGCCGCCGTGGCTGCGGCCAAGGTGGCCCTCGAGTCCGTGTCACGCTCCATCGCCGTGGAGATGGCTCATTTCGGCATTCGCTCCAACATCGTGCAGGCCGGGGTCACCGACACGCCGGCCCTCCGACTGATTCCGGGTAACGACCACCTCAAGGCACAGGCCCGCACGAGGAACCCGTTCGGCAGGCTCACCACTCCGGAGGACGTGGCGAACGTGATCTACCTGCTGTCGCTCCCGGAAGCCGCCTGGATCAACGGCGCGATCATCCGGGTGGACGGCGGCGAACACATCTCGGGCCTGAGCCGATGAGTCTCTACCTGCACGGTCTCGGCCACTTCCACCCCGAGAACCGGATCACGAACCAGTTCCTGACCGACCTCGACATCGGGACCAACCAGGAGTGGATCGAGGAGCGGGTCGGGATTGACGCGAGGCGAACGGTGCTGCCACTCGACTACATCGAGCAGACCCGGAACCTCGACCCGACCCGGGCGCTCGAAGCCGCCCTGTACACGCACGCCGAGACCGGGCGCCTGGCCTCGGAGATGGCCCTGGAAAGAGCCGGATTGGACCGGGACGACATCGGGATGGTGATCGCGGGTTCCTGCTCGCCCGACATGATGTCGCCGGCGGACGCCTGCACCATCGCGGCAGCGCTGGAGATGGAGGTTCCCTCGTTCGACGTGAACTCGGCATGCACCAGCTTCCACGTGGCGCTGTACATGCTGTCGATGATGCGGCCGGAGGGACTGCCCGACTACATCCTCGTCGTCACTCCGGAGAGCCTGACCACCGCCGTGGACTACACCGACCGCTCGGCGGCCGTTCTTTGGGGCGACGGGACCTCGGCCGCGATCGTCTCGACCCGGGTGCCCTCGCGGATCGAGATCCTGGGGAACAGCCTCGACTCCAGCCCGGCCGGACACGACAAGGTGATCGTGCCTTCGTTCGGCCACTTCTGGCAGGAGGGCCGGACGGTCCAGATGTTCGCCATCAAGAAGACGATTCGGATTCTGCGCCGGCTCCAG
>JAMJQV010000077.1 GCA_023554435.1 Gemmatimonadota bacterium
ACCCCCGGAGCGCAACGCCCCAGGGGCCGAATTCGGGGCGGAGTTATGCGGATGATCGTGCTTTCGACGCCGTTGGCAGGTCAGCCTCCGCCGGTCGAGCGGATTTCGCCGCCGGGGACCCGGTCAATTGAACTCCCGTTCGAGCTCCCGGATCCGCTGCCGCGCCTCCTCGACCTGGGGCTGCAGGTGCGGGTCGGCGTCCTGCCAGCGGGTCACGAAGCGGCGGTAGTAGTGGAGAGCTTCTTCGTGGCGCCCAAGGGCATCGAGGGACATGGCGCGGCCGCGGTGGGCAGGTGCGACATAGGCCAACTCCGCCCACTCGTACATCAGGAACCACGGGAAGGTCGCGTACCAGCCCGCGGCCTCCTCGTACCGACCCAGTTCCAGCAGGATATGTCCTCTGAGCAGCCGCGCGAAGCCTCTCATCGTGAACATTGCATCGGCACGCTGTCCGAACCTCATGTCATCCGGCGGTACATCCTCGCTACCATAGTTACCCTCCAGCAAAGCCAGCGCCGACTCGAGGTCTCCCTCCCGCCAGGCGACGGATGCCCTTACCTCACGCGGAATGTCTCGACCAAACCTGATCTGGAAGGAATCCGCTTCCGTGTGCAGCGAATCCGATACCAGCCGGTCCATCTGCGTTGCGTACTCCAGGGCTCGATCCATCTCACCCAGCCTTACGCTGAGCTGTCCGAGGTACCACATGTACACCAACTGTCCGCTCCAGTTAGGAGAGGTATCCAGACGGGACTGAATAGTATCCCGCAGTCGCGAGACCACCTCGGGGGGTTCGGCGATTCCACCGGGCACGTTTGCGTACGCCCGCTTTCTATAGAAATCGGAACTGACTCTCTCCGACTCCATGTGCTGAAGCAGGGAGTCGAGGGCGCTACCTCGTCCCGCGCTGAGCTCGACCAGCGACAGCATGTAGAGTCTGAAATCCCCGTCGAGTGTGGTCTTACCGACGTAGCGGGGGATCGACATCGAGTCCTGCATCATCGCCGTTCGAAGGGTAAGGAAATTTCCCCAATCGCTGTGCGTGAAGAGGATCGAGTCGCGGCTCGCCTGGCTCCTGGCCTCCACGATCGCCAGGGCGACATCCAGTATCGGCAAAGTCTCTTCGTAGCCTCGCGCCTGGTTGAGATCGATCATCGCCCGGGCCGAGTCCAGCCTACCTCTTTCCAACTCGAAGATTATGAAGGGCTCGAGCTTCATCATCGTGTCGAGCTGCCGCGCCCTGCGGTAGTACGGAAGGGCGCTGTCCGGGTCCATACCCTGCTCCAGAGCGGCCATCATATACAGCCCCCCGACCTCGAGCTGAAGCTCCGCGCTGTCAGGAAACAGTTGGGCCATTCGCTTCGCGTGCGCTAGCGCAATGCTGGCTCTATCGGGAGCCTCTCTGAATCGGTTCGCGAATACCCGGGCGCTGTCGCGCAACAGCGCATATTCCCGTCGCTGCTCCTCGGGGGCGAACATGGCCCGGTGCCACGCCACGCCTGCAAGGAGCCTCCAGGCGACGGCGAACGTGGAATCCAGCGCCACGGCCTCCCGTAAATAGGCGGTCGTCGAATCCCACTCGCCGCGGTCGTTGTGTGCCAGGGCGCTGAAGTAGGGATACATGGCACGCGGTTCGGCAATCCAATTGGCACTCTCGAGTTCCGCTCCGGGCCCGAGATCCTGGCCCCGGAACAGCCGGAGCAGTACGTCGACGTACCAGTCCTCCGAGAAGCCCGCGGACTCGGCCGTCGTGTCCACCGTCGCGATGCTCACGAGGGAGTCGCCCACCCCGTACAGGGTCGCCCGCACGCTGCGCTCCTCGCCCTCGTCCTCAGATCGAACCAGGATAATGCGACCGGCTCCCACGTCCTCCGCGATCGTGAGACCCTCGTCCGGTCCGATCACCTCTCCCCTTTCGCCGGCCAACCGTGTATCCAGTCGAGCCGGATCGACCTGGCGCAGGTAGGCCCACCCGTCGAGTCCGTCGCCGAGCACGATGGACGCCAATCGGTCGGGTCCGAAGTCCGGCCGTGACGGTACGACGGCGATTCGGTACGGGTCGGTCTGGACGCTGCGCAACGAACGCACGACCGTCGGCCCGAACACCGCCAGCGATGCCACCGCGGCAACCGCGACCGCCATCCCCGCCCAGCGCTTCCAGTTTCTCGGCGTCGCTCCCGGCGCCACGACCTCCCCCGTCACGCCCGGCCAGGTCGCCAGTCCCGGGATCGGCGTCCCGCCGCCCCGCTCTGCCGCCGCCAGCGCCTTCGCCAGGTCCCCCGCGCTCTGCCAACGGTCCGCCGCCGACCGCGCCATCGCCTGTTGCACGATCCCGTCCACCTCCGACGGCACCGTCTCCCGCAGCACCGGCACCGGCGTCGGCGGGCCCGCCATCCGCTTCGCCAGCACCGCCTGCGGCGTCGGACCCGTGTACGGAGGCTCCCCGGTCAGCATCTCGTACAGCACCGCTCCCACTGCGTACACGTCCGACCGGCCGTCCACCGCGCCCGCACCCGTCGCCTGCTCCGGCGCCATGTACTGCGGCGTCCCCACCGACACCCCCGTCCCCGTCAGCTTCTCAGCCCCCGACGACTCCAGCGCCCGCGCCACCCCGAAGTCCGCCAGCTGCGCATGCCCCCGCTGCAGCAGCACGTTCCCCGGCTTCACGTCCCGGTGCACCACTCCCTGCTCGTGCGCAAAGTCCAGCCCCTCGGCCATCTCCCGTGCAATCCGCAGCGCGGCCTCGATCGGAAGCTGGCCTTCCCGTTCCAGCCGGTCCCGCAGGCTCCCGTCCGACACGAACGGCATCACGTAGTACAGCAGGCCGTCCGCTTCGCCCGAGTCGTACAGCGAGAGGATGTGGGGATGCTCCAGCCGCGTCGCCAGCTCGATCTCACGACGGAACCGCGCCGGACCCATCGCCGCCGCGATGTCCGGCTGGAACACTTTCAGCGCCACCTGGCGGCCCTGCTTCACGTCCCGCGCCAGGTACACCACCGCCATGCCCCCGCGACCGATCTCACGCTCCAGTTCGTAACGAGACGACAGCGCGGCACCCAGACGCTCCTCGAATTCACTCATTGGCAGAAGATTCGGTCGGGGAATCGGATGATGGGGCGGCAGCGATCCGTAATGGACGCGACTCGTGCAGCATCAGCCATCCTTTGACTGGGTGAGGGGCCTCACCCGCAAGATGGCACGATTGCCGCCGGGGGCACAAACCCCCGGCGGTACAAGGCGGCTTCAGGTTCTGACGAAGTCGGACACGACGGGCTCGTCACCCGAATAGTCGTAGAAGCCCTTCCCCGACTTCCGTCCGTGATATCCCGCCAGGTGCATCCGCTTGAGCAACGGCGGCGGCGCGAATCGCTTCTCCCGGTATTCGTCGAACATGATCTCCGCGATGTAGTAGAGCGTGTCG
>JAMJQV010000078.1 GCA_023554435.1 Gemmatimonadota bacterium
GTGAGGAACGCGTCGGCGAGGCGACCCGCGATCTGGGTCTTCATCGGGCGCCCTCCGAGGTGAAGAGCCACTCGATTTCGTTCGTTCCATCCACCTCGGCGCCGTCGACGAGGCCCGGGTCGGGACGGCGGACCACGAGACTGCCCTCGGCCAGCCCGGCCAGTACCTCCACCGCATCGGCGGCGCGTCTACCCATGCGAATCCAGCGCAGACGCACGTGGTCGTCGACGACCACGTACACGCCCGACAACTGCCCGCGGCGTACGATCGCGTCGGAGGGTACCCAGGCGCTCGTTTCTCCACGGCCGGCGATTTCGAGCCGCACGTAGGAGCCCGCAACCGGGAGGTCCTCGGACGAATCGAACATCGCTTCCACCCGGAACCGGTGACTCGCCAGGTCGATCACCGGCACCACGCGCCGCACCGTGGCGGGCCATCGTCGGCCGCCCTGTGGCTCGACCACGGTCACTCGCTCGCCGTCGCCCACGGCTTCCGCCAGCGCGGCCGGAAGGTCGGCTTCGACCTTCACACCGCCGGCGCCCGAGATCACGAGCACCGGCCGGCCAGGCACCGCCAGATCACCCGCATCCGCGAAACGCGCCGACACGGTGCCGTCGAAGGGAGCTCGCAGCGTCACGTACTCCCTGGCCGCGTGTGCCTCGTCTCGCATGGCCTCGGCCGTTCGGAGAGCCGCCTCCGCCTGGTCGAGCTCCTGCCGGGTCGCTGCCCCGTCGCGTTCGAGGTTGGACAGTCGGTCGTAGGTGCGCCGCGCGACCACCGCCTGCGCCTCCGCGCGTGCGACGGCTGACTCCACGCCCGATGCCTCCAGCCGTACGAGCACCTGTCCCTGCCGGACCGGGGATCCGATACCGACCAGGACGGACTCGATCGTACCGCTCGTCCTCGTCGCCAGATTGGCAGTTTCGCGAGCCACCACGCGGGCCGGGATCTGCGAGGCGCCTTGCAAGTGAGCAGCGGCGCTCACGCCCACGGTACCCGCGCTTTCCAGGGTCTTGACCTCGCCGGGCTCCTCGCTGGCGCATGCGGAGACGGAGGCCACGAGCATCGGCAGCAACAGCATCATGTATCGGTTCATCGGTCGTTCCCGTCCAGGTGCATTGTGGTGACGAATCGCAGCCGCGCCTCGGCCATCAGCAGCCCGGCTTGCGCATCGATCGCATGACTCTCGGCCTGAGCCCGCCTGGTCTCTGCCTGCAGCAGGTCGGCAGCCGTCGCCAGCCCCTCTTCGAACCGGCGTCGCATCAACTCCGCCCCCGCTTCCGCCGCCGCGTTCGCCGCCAGCATCGCGGCTACGGCCTGACGCGCCGAGCTGACGCCATCGCGGGCCTCCGCGAGCTCGGCTGTCGCCTGGCGGAACGCCTCGTCGTAACGGGCCTGTGCTATGGAGTGCGCGGCGTCAGCCCTCTGCCTGTCCTTGGAGCGGCTGAAGCCGGAGAAGAGGTTCCACTTGAGGCCGACCCCGACGGTCCAGTTGTCGCCGTCCTTCTGGAACGCGTCGGCCGCGTGGATGCCGTAGTTGCCGAACACCCCGATCTCCGGCAGGAACTGCCGTCCGGCGCGCTTGGATCCGGCTCCCGCGGCGTCCCTCGCACTGGAAAGTGCCAGCAGGTCTGCTCGAACGGACGGATCGAAGGCGGACGCCACGTCGACTTCCGGCTCCAGCGGCTCCGGGCTCTCCAGGCGGAGAGAATCCGTCAGGACGGGCATCTGGGCCGCATCTCCACCGAGGAAGACGGCCAGGCGGCGGCGCGCATCCGTGTCCCGACGCTCCGCATCGACCCGTCGGGCGACGGCGAACGAGTAGTCGGCCTCGGCCTGGAGGAGGTCGGCCCGAGTCAGTACGCCCTCTTCGACCCGACGAGCGAACACGTCGCGGTTGGCCGCCGCGGATTCCTCGGCGTGGCGGGCCGACTGCAACTGGGCCCCGGCGCGCTGGGCTTCCCTGTAGAGCACTTCAGTCTGCGTAAGGGTAGCCTCGCGTGTGCGAGCCGCGGACCAGCCGGCAGCCTCGGCGTGCAGTGAGGCCTCGCCGCGAGAGGTCCAGTCCGTCGGGCTGAACACCTTCCACTGGAGCGAGATCCTGTTTACCCAGTCGTTGATAGGATCCGGGTTGTTCAGGGCCCCGACATCGAAGTCCGGCTCGCTGAATGTCCCTTGCCTCAGCTTCGTGCCGAACACGAAGACGGGATCGTTGGAGCGAACGAAGCCGCTCTCGAAATCGAGGCGAGGCCAGTACACGGCCGACGCTCCCGACGCCGCGGCGCTGGCCATGTCGGCCTGCGCTGCGGCGATTCTGAGACTGGCGTTGCCTGCCAGCGACTCGTTGAGCGCAGCCTCGAGGCTGAGGGGCCTTCCCTCCTGACTGTCCTGCGCCACGAGGCGGCCGCCGTCGCCCATCGGGGCTGAAGCGAGCGCCAGTACCAGAGGCCAGGCCACCCGCCCCCTCCGGTGCCATCGCCGAAAGCCGCTGCTCACGTTCTTGCTGTTCATGGCTAGTTCCACGGGTAGGGTCAGCGATTCGTGATGTCGCACGCGCGGAGACAATCGATGACGCGCACGACCTTGTCGTCGCTGATGTCGTAGTAGACGTTCACGCCGTCTCGACGCGCCGTCAGGATTCTCTTGTCCCTCATGAGATTCAGGTGCTGCGAGGCGGCCGCCTGTTCGAGCCCGATCGCCTCCCTGATCTCAGTCACCGTCCGCTCACCTCCGTTGTCCAGCATCTCGATGATCCGCAGGCGCACGGGGTGTCCAATGCACTTGAGCACCCTGGCCGCGTCCTGGACCGTCTCCACGCTGATAGTGACCGTTCCCTGACCAGACATTCGATCGTTCCTTCCCTTTTCAACCGCGGTGAAGTGACCGTGTGCCGGTCTCCACCTTCAAACACACATAAAGATTGTAATATCTGAATATCTCTATTGTCAAGCTTCCTGGCCGTCAAATGTTCCAGGGCGGCTGTGCGAGGGTGGGTGAGACCAGTTCGATTCGAAAACAGCCACGGCGGGGGGTGCCGCGTCGGCGCGAACTTAACCGCCTGGCAAGCCCCAAACCACCGGTTGGAACAGCAAAACGGGCGCGCGGCTGCCTCTACCCCTATATTTTGTTTGAGTGATCAGAACTCGTGCCTCTGATGGATAGCAAGGTGCGCTGAAACCTGCCCCGTCGGGTCCTCCCCGCCATACTCCGGGGACACGTGTCGGGGTGATGCAGAGCAAGTCCAAACACCAGGATCGGGCATGACACGAGGCAAGCCGGGTGCGAGAACGACCGTAGCGCTTGTCGCTGCCTTGGGGGTGGCGGCCGTGATGATGGCTTGCAGCCCCGAGGGACCGTCAGGGACTCTCCCCACGCACCCGTCGGAGGGATTCTCAGTCACGCTGGGGTGGGACGCTCCCACGCAGGACGCCGCCGGCCGCCCCCTGGCTGATCTTGCCGGGTACCGACTGTATTACTCCACTTCCCTTCCTCCCTCCGGCCCCGATGGAGTCCGCCTGGATCTCGGTCTCGAGACACAGGCTACGGTGTCCGGAATTCCGGCCGGCCGATACTACTTCGCGGTTACGGCCATCGACGCAGTGGGGAACGAGAGCGACCTGTCCGATCCACTCGAGGTGGAGATCGGCCAGTGAGATTTTCGCGGTCTGGGGCTCTCGGTCTCCTGGTAGCGCTTGGGCTGCTTCTCTGCGCCATTCCGCGTAGCCTGGTCGCGCAGGAAGTCCAGGCCGTTCCAGGACCATCGGACCTGCAAGCCACGGCGGTCAGCCCATCACGAATCAACCTGAAATGGACCAGGGTCAACACCGGGCTCGTGGTGGAGTACCGGATTTATCGCTACCCCAGCAACGCTCTGATTGCATCCGTACCGGCGTCGCAGGACAGCTACGCGGACACGGGCTTGAGTCCGTGGACGGAGTACCGCTACTACGTTACGGGAGCCACCTCCTCCGGCAACGAGAGTGGCCCAAGCAACGTCGCCACGGCACGGACGCTGGACGGCACGCCGCCCACGGCCCCCGGCAATCTGACCGGAGCCGCTTCCGGCAGCCGGGAGATCACCCTGACGTGGACGGCCGCCTCCGATCCGCAGTCGGGTGTCTCGGGGTACGTCGTATACCGCAACGACGCCGAGGTCGGCCAGACCACGCAACTCTCGTACATAGACGGGTCCCTGCAACGCGACACGCAGTACTCGTACAAGGTGACTGCGGTGAACAGCCAGGGCGACGAGGGAGCGCCGGCCGGACCGTTCCAGGTCCGAACGCCCCCGCCCTCCCCTCCCGGCGCGCCCCGGGACCTCTCCGCGGACGCGCTGAGTCCCACCGAGGTGGCGCTCGACTGGAGGCCGCCGCAAGACGACGATGACGTGGAAGGATACCGGGTCTACCGGAACGGCTCACCTATCGCGACTCCGTCCGGCTCGGACTACCGAGACTCGGGCCTTGCTCCCTTCACGGTGTACGAGTACCGCGTCACGGCGTTCGATGACGACGATGACGAGAGTTCCCCAAGCAACGCCGCCTCCGTCCGTACGCTGGATGCCACCCCTCCCACGGAGCCCGGAAACCTCGCCGGCTCCGCGGTCAGCCAGACCCAGATCTCTCTCAGCTGGGCAGCCGCGACCGATCCACAGACTGGCGTTGCCGAGTACGTGGTGTATCGAGGAGGCAGCGAGATCGGACGCACGTCGAGCCTCACGTTCCAGGACGACGGGCTGACCACCGACACCCAGTACAGCTACGGGGTCTCGGCCGTCAACGGGCAGGGAGACGAGGGAAGCAGGGCCGGGCCCGTCCAGGTGCGGACACTGGAGGATTCGACGCCCGACCCGCCCCGGGACCTGACCGCTACGACCGTCAGCGCGAGCGCCATCGACCTCTCGTGGCGGCCCCCGGCCGATGAGTC
>JAMJQV010000079.1 GCA_023554435.1 Gemmatimonadota bacterium
CTCGACCGATCGCAGGGCCTTCAGCCGCATCTCCTCCTCGACGAAGATCTCGTGCTTCAGCTCCACCAGGGAGGCGAGCGTGTTCTCGAGGGTGATCTTCTTCATGTGCGGGCAGATCGTGCACGGACGGACGAACTCGAGTTCGGGGTGCGCCTCGGCCACGTTGTCCGACATCGAGCACTCGGTGACCATGATCACCCGGTTGGACTTCGCCTCGTCCAGGTAGTCGATCATGGCGGTCGTCGAGCCCACGAAGTCACACTCGGCGCAGACCTCGGGCGAGCACTCGGGGTGCGCGATCACCTCGATGTCCGGGTACTGGGCCCGGTAGGCCCGGATCTCGTCCACCGTGAACTGTTCGTGCACCATGCAGCGCCCGGCCCACGTGATCACGCTCACGTCCGTCTGGTTGGCGACGTTCCGGCCCAGGTACTCGTCGGGAAGGAAGATCACCCGGTCCACGCCCAGGGACTCGACCACGGCCACCGCGTTGGCCGACGTGCAGCAGATGTCGGACTCGGCCTTGATCGACGCCGGCGTATTCACGTACGTGACCACGGGAACGCCCGGATACCGCTCCTTCATGAGACGCACGTCTTCCGGCGTGATGCTCTCGGAAAGGGAGCACCCGGCATCCAGGTCGGGGATCAGGACCGTGCGGGATGGGTTCAGGATCTTCGCGGTCTCGGCCATGAAGTGGACGCCGCAGAACACGATGACATCGGCGTCCGAATCGCGGGCGATGATCGAAAGGCCCAGCGAATCTCCGACGAAATCGCTGACCCCGTGGAAGATCTCGGGAACCATGTAGTTGTGACCGAGGATCACCGCGTTGCGTTCCGTCTTGATGCGGTTGATCTCGGCGATCAGGGGGGCGTGCATCTCCCATTCGAAGCGGGGGATGCTACCTTTAACCTTCTCATATATGTGGTCGGTCGCCGCGGCGACCTCTTCCGTGAACTCGAGCTCAGTTGTCACGTTTGCCTCCGGTTACGTCGGCCGGCCAGAAGAGTTCGCACAACATACCCGGGAGGGAAGGGAACGTCACGCTCTCCCGGACGCGGTCCCGAAAGAGATCTCGAAGCCCATGAATCGACAGTCGGCTGTGGACCGGATCGAAACGCTGCGAGAGCAGATCCGTTACCACGACCACATGTATTACGTGCTGGACGCTCCCGAGCTGTCGGACGCGGAATACGACGCCCTGTTTCGAGAGCTGCAGGGGCTGGAAGCGCTCTTTCCCGACCTTCGCACGGGGGACTCGCCTACCCAGCGCGTCGGGGGCGAGCCGCTGGGCTCCTTCCCGTCGGTCCAGCACGAGGCGCCGATGCTCAGCCTCGAGTCGGACCAGGACGAAGAGGCGCTGCGCCGTTTCACCGACCGCGTGGAGCGCGGCCTCGACAATCCCTCGCGCCTGGCCTGGGTCGTGGAGCCGAAGCTCGACGGCCTGTCGATCGAGCTGGTGTACGAGCATGGCCTTCTGGCGCGCGCTTCCACTCGCGGTGACGGGCTGCGGGGGGAGGGCATCACCGAGAACGCCCGCACCATGCGCTCCGTACCACTCCGGCTGCGCGACGATGCCCGACCCGTACCGGAGCTTCTCGCCGTACGCGGTGAGGTCATCATCCGGGTCGATGCCTTCGAAGACCTCAACGAACGATTGATTTCCGAGGAACGGCCCCCGTTCGCCAATCCGCGCAACGCGGCCGCCGGCTCCCTGCGCCAGCTCGACCCGCGGATCACCGCATCCCGACCGCTGGAAGCCTATGCCTACGACGTTCTCGCCAGTTCGGGACTCGACGTCTCGACCCAGTGGGAGACGCTGCAGGCGCTCAGAGACTGGGGCTTCCTGGTCAACGACTACTCCGAACGCGCGGCCGATGCTGATGAGATTCTCGCCTACCACGCCCGCATCGACGCCGGGCGCGAAGATCTCCCGTTCGAGATCGACGGGGTGGTGATCAAGCTCGACGACCTCGAGGCCAGGGAAGAACTGGGCTTCACGTCGCGTCACCCGCGGTGGGCCTTCGCCTTCAAGTTCCCTCCCAGGGTCGAGCAGACACGAATCGAGCGGATTCTCGCCAGCGTAGGCCGGACGGGCGTGGTCACGCCGGTGGCCATCATGGAACCGGTGAACATAGGGGGCGTCACCGTCACCCGGGCCTCGCTGCACAACCGGGAAGAGCTGGCCCGGAAGGACGTTCGGCCCGGAGACCTGGTGAGGATTCAGCGCGCGGGCGACGTCGTTCCGCAGGTCCTGGGTCGGGTCGAGGAGCCGGACCGCGAGCGCGGCCCCGCCTTCCGCATGCCGAGGACGTGTCCGTCGTGCGACACCGAGCTGGTGGAGCGAGGGCCGTTCACCGTATGCCCGAACAGTTTCGGGTGCCGGGCCCAGCTCAAGGGACGGATCCAGTACTTCGGCTCGCGCGGGGCGCTCGACATCGAGGGCCTCGGCGAGGAGACGGCACGCCTGCTGGTGGACGAAGACCTGGTGGAGCGCCTGCCGGACCTTCTGGACCTGACGGTCGAGCAGCTGGTGGAACTGGAGGGATTCGCCGATCTGTCTGCGGGCAACCTCGTCGCGGCGATCGAGGCCGCTTCGAAGCCCGAACTGCACCGTTTCCTGGCGGCGCTCGGGATACCCGAGGTCGGCGGCGCCGTGTCCCGCTCGCTGGCCCGCCACTTCGGCACCCTGGACGCGATCCTGGCCGCGGACGAGGACGCGCTGACGGACGTGGAAGGCGTGGGCCCGATCATGGCCGCGCGGATCGTGTCGTTCTTCGGCGAGCCTCACAACGCGGAGAACATCGCCCGTCTCCGGGAGCGGATGCAGGTGCAGGCCGCCGAGACCGCGCCGGTCGGAGGGGCGCTCGAGGGGAAGACGTTCGTGTTCACCGGCGGCATGGAGAGCATGAGCCGGGGTGCGGCGAAGAAGAGGGCCGAGGCCCTCGGGGCCAAAGTCACCGGCTCGGTGAGCAAGAAGACGGACTACGTGGTGGCCGGGGCGGACCCGGGCTCCAAGCTGAACAAGGCCGTCGACCTCGGGATCCCGGTGCTGGACGAGGCGGGGTTCATGAAGCTGCTGGAGGAGGCGGACGAGTGAGCGAGATGCGATCAGCCGCCGCAAGTAGAGAGTAGCCATGGAGAACATCGAGCTGGCCGCGATTCTGACCGAGATGGCCACCCTGCTGGAGATCCAGGGCGAGACCAACCCGTTCCGCATCCGGGCCTACCGCAACGCCGTCTACACGATCCAGGAGAGTCCCGAACCGATCCGGAAGATGGTCGAGCAGGGCGAGGACCTGACCGAGCTTCCGGCGATCGGGAAGGACATGGCTTCCCACATCACGGAGCTCGTGACCACCGGTCGGCTCTCGATCCTGGACGAAGTATCGAAGGAAGTGCCACGCTCGCTGGTGCAGCTCACGAAGCTGCCCGGCGTGGGGCCCAAGAAGGTACGGAAGCTTTGGGACGAGCTGGACATCGTCACGATGGACGATCTCGCCGCCGCCGCGGAGGCGGGCCGAATCGCGGGCCTCGCTGGATTCGGCAAGAAGAGCGAGGAGAAGATCCTCGAGGCGATCGAGCGCCACAAGAAACGCTCGGGTCGCTTCCGTCTCTCGTCGGCGGACGAGCTGATCCAGCCGCTGATCGAGTACATGCTGCAGGACGACCGTGTGCACCGCCTGGAGGTAGCCGGCAGCTACCGCCGCCGGCAGGAAACGGTGGGAGACATCGACCTGCTAGCCATCGCGTCCGATCCGGGCCCGGTAATGGAGCGCTTCACGTCGTATCCGCAGGTACGCTCGGTCGAGAAGTCGGGCGATACGCGCGGCACCGTGATTCTCAGTTCCGACCTGCAGGTGGACCTGCGGATCCTGCCCGAGGAGAGCTACGGCTCGGCCCTCGTCTACTTCACCGGAAGTAAGGAGCACAACGTCGAGCTGCGGAAGCTGGCCCTGCAGCGAGGGCTCAGCGTATCGGAGTACGGAGTGTTCGAGCTGGCCGATGAAGGGGAGGGCGAGGAGAGCACCACCGGCCGAGAGCTGGGTGAACGGGTGGCGGGCGCCACGGAAGAGGAGGTGTACGCCGCCGTGGGGCTCCCATGGATCACCCCCGAGTTGCGCACCAACCGTGGCGAGCTCGACGCGGCGGAGAAGGGTGAACTCCCGGCTCTGATCGAGCTGGAGGACATGCGGGGCGACCTGCAGATGCACTCCACCTGGTCGGACGGAAAGAACACGATCGAGGAGATGCTCACGGCCTGCGCGGCCCGCGGCTACGAATACGTCGCGCTCACCGACCACTCCAAGGCGCTGGCCATGACCGGTGGCCTCGACGCCGCCAAGCTGCGCGAGCAGTGGAAGGAGATCGATGAAGTCGCGGCGCGGCACCCGGAGATTCGCTTCCTGCGCAGCCAGGAGGTGGACATCCTGGCCGACGGAACGCTGGACACCGAGGACGAGATGCTGGAGCAGCTCGACCTGGTGGTGATCGCCGTGCACTCGCGGTTCGATCTGCCGGCCGCGGCGCAAACCGAGCGGCTGCTGAAGGCGATCCAGCATCCGCTGGCCGACATCGTGGCGCACCCCACCGGCCGGATCATCAACCGGCGGGACCCGTTCGATTTCGCGCTGGACGAGATCCTGGCCTGCGCCGCCGAGCACCGGGTGGCCATGGAGCTGAACGCGCACCCGCATCGACTGGACCTGAGGGACATCGACCTCATGGCCGCCAGAAAACGGGGCGTGAAGATCGTGATCAGCACGGACGCGCACTCGATCGCCGACCTCGGCCTGATGCCCTACGGGGTGGAACAGGCCCGCCGCGCCTGGCTGGAGCC
This sequence comes from Gemmatimonadota bacterium, assembly GCA_023554435.1. Lineage (GTDB taxonomy): Bacteria > Gemmatimonadota > Gemmatimonadetes > Palauibacterales > Palauibacteraceae > Benthicola. The sequence goes on from JAMJQV010000079.1 coordinate 4,844, forward strand.
AGCCGACGTCCTGAACACGCTGCCGGCGGACGACCTGCTGGCCGCGCTGAGAAAGGACTGAGCGAGTTGGAGGCTCTCTCGAGCAAGGCCGACCCCTACGCCCGCCGGGCGGTGATCGGGCTGATCGTGATCGCGACCCTGGTACGGCTGCGCTTCACCTTCGCCACCGAGCTGGGCAACGACGAGGTCTACTACTGGGCCTACGCCGCCTTCCCGGACTGGAGCCACTTCGACCACCCGCCGATGGTCGGGTGGGTGATCCAGTTGTTCACCCTGAACCTGGCCCTCGACTCGGAGGTGTTCATCCGCCTGGCGGCCGTGGTGAGCGCCGCGATCGCGACGTGGCTGATGTACCTGCTCGGCCGTCGACTCGGCGGCGAGAGGGCGGGGCTGTTCGCGGCCATTCTGCACACGTCCGCCGTGTACGGATCGGTGCTGGCCGGGATCATCATCCTGCCCGACGCTCCCCTCGTGGTGTTCTGGCTCCTGGCCCTGTGGCTACTGCTGGAGGCCCTGCCGGGCGAGACGATCGGCTCGCGTGAACGCCGGCTGGCCTTGCTGGCCGGCGCCGCCATCGGGCTGGCGATCCTCTCAAAGTACCAGGGCGTGTTCATCGGCGTCGGGGC
>JAMJQV010000080.1 GCA_023554435.1 Gemmatimonadota bacterium
CTCACCGTCCACGTGCCCCTTCGGAGCGTGCCGGCTCTCCTGGATGTCGAGCTGGTGGTACGCCGCTCGACCATCGCGGTCCACGCCCTGAGGGACTGGTGGGGGATCGCACGCCCGCGTCTTGCGCTGGCCGGCGTGAACCCACACGCTTCGGAACATGGCCTGTTCGGCGACGAGGAAGAACGCGTCCTGTCGCCGGCCCTGGCACGGCTCGCAGCGGTGGGCGATGCCGATATGGTGGGCATATTTCCGGCCGACACCGTGTTTCGGAAGTGCCTGGAGGGAGTGGTGGATCTGGTGGTGGTTCCGTATCACGACGTGGGTCTCGCCGTTCTCAAGACGCTGGCGGGGGATACGGGGGTGAACGTCACAGCGGGACTTCCCTTCCCTCGCACTTCGCCGGATCATGGAACGGCGTTCGACATCGCGGGTCGCGGCCTGGCCGATCCTTCGTCCATGAAGGCCGCCGTGGCTCAGTGCATCCGTTTCTGTCGTCGAGGGAGGTAACCGCAGGGTGGTACAGCTTCGAGCGGTCACCAAGAGTTTCGGCGGGTCGTCTCCCGCGGTACTCGACGTCTCGTTTCACCTCAGGAAGGGCGAATTCGCCTTCCTCACGGGAGCGTCGGGCGCGGGAAAGACCACGATACTCAAGCTGGTTCACATGCTCCACAAGCCGAGCTCGGGCGAGGTCCGGGTCTCGCGCTACAGCTCGACACGGATCAGGCGGCGTGACCTGCCGGAGTTGAGGCGCCGCGTCGGCTACATCTTCCAGGACTTTCGACTCCTCGAGAACCTCACCGCGGAGGAGAACATCGCGTTCGCCCTCCAGGTGACCGGCATCCCCCGGGCGAAGATCGGCCCGAGGGTCCAGAGGCTGCTGAACCAGGTGGGCCTCGCTGCTCGAGCCGGAGCTCTTCCGCGCGAACTGTCGGGAGGCGAGCAGCAGCGGGTCGCGGTCGCCCGGGCCCTGGCCAACGATCCTCTCGTCCTGCTCGCGGACGAACCGACGGGCAATCTCGACGAACGCGCGAGCGCCGGCGTGTTCAGCCTGTTTCAGCGGATCAACGCCTCCGGCACCTCGGTTCTCATGGCCACGCACGACGCCTCGCTACTCCGGCAGCATCGTGACGTGCGGGTGATCGAACTCGAAGACGGGCGACTGGTATTCGACTCGGTGGCAGGGACGGCAGCGTGAGGCCGCTTCGCGAGGCGCTCTCGGGGATGAAGCGGGCCCCCGTGCTCACGGTCCTTTCCGTCATGGCGATCGGACTCAGCGTGTTCACGATCGGCCTGTTCGCCCTGACGGCGCACAACATCGACGTGGCCCTGTCGGACGTGGAGGGGCGAGTAGAGGTCGTGGCCTATCTGAGGGACGACACGTCCGAGGAGTTGATCGAGATCGCTCGCCACGAAATCGAGTCGTATCCGGAGGTCCTGGCGGCCCGGTACATCTCGAAGGTCGAAGCCCTCTACGAGGCGTCCCGAGAGTTGACGGAATTCTCGGACGTCTACTCGGACCTGGAAGTGAATCCCCTTCCCGCCTCGCTCGAGATCTTGCTGCGGCCGGACTTCCGAACGCCGACCGACGTGGAGGCCGTGGCAGACCGCGTGGCCACGTACCACTTCGTCGAGGAGACGCGGTATGGACGGGAGTGGGTGGATCGGATCTACTCGCTCCGGCGCGTCGCCGGCGGGGCGGCGGCGATCCTGGGTCTGAGCTTCGCGCTCGGGGCGGCTTTGCTGATCGGCATCGCGGTCCGCATGTCGGTCCTGGCGCGGGCGAATGAGATCGCGATCATGCAGACCGTGGGGGCCACCGATTCCTACATCCGGCGGCCATTCCTGGTGGAGGGGTTGCTGACCGGGTTGGGCGGCGGCCTGCTGGCGCTGGTCATGACCTTCGCGGCATACCAGGCCGTGGAGCGTACGCTCGTGACACTCGCCTGGCTCCCCGAACTGTGGACCGCGGCAGGACTGGCATTCGCCGGGATCCTCGGAATGCTGGCCGCAGGCCGGGCGGTTCGGCGCGAGCTTCGTCGGCTGGATGTCTACTGAGCGGCCGACCGTGACCGCCGGGCTCCGTTTGCTGGCGGTCCTGATCGTCACCACCCTCCTGGCCGGCGCCGCGCCGGATCTCGCAGCTCAGAGCGCGATCGGCGACCAGATCAGGGACAGCCAGGATCGGCTGGACCAGATCCGCCGTGAGAAGCAGCAACTGGCGCGGGAGTACGATGACCTGCGGGGCCAGGTTCACACCTTTTCCGAAGAAATCGCCAACATCGAGCAGCGCATAGGCTCCTCCCGTGGGGCCATGGACGAACTCGACCTCCAGATCCAGGCGTACGCGCTGCAGGTCGAGGAAACCACCCGGGACATGCTGCGCACGCACGATGAACTGGTCCTGCGCCGCACGGAACTCGAAGCCCGCCTGCGCGAGATCTACAAACGAGGCGATCTGCACGCCGTCCAGGTCATGATGGAGGCCCGGTCCTTCGGCGACCTGCTCAGCCGGTACAAGTATCTGCACCTGGTCGCGCGATACGACCGGACCCTGGTCAGCCAGGTGCAGCGGCTCGAGGAACGCCTGGTGGAGCAGCGC
>JAMJQV010000081.1 GCA_023554435.1 Gemmatimonadota bacterium
CGGGAGATCTTCTTCGTGTTCCTGTTCGGGGTGTTCTTCCCTCATTCACAAGCCGAGGCCTGGCGAAGCGGCGCCGTGCCGACCGTGTTCGTGTTCATGATTCCGCTTTTCCTGGCCGGTCCCTACATCGCGGACACCTTCGCGGGCGAGCGGGAACGCAAGACGCTCGAGACGCTGTTGGCCACCCGGCTGCCCGATTCCTCGATCTACCTGGGCAAGATCCTCGCGGTGTGCACGTACGCATGGGCGGTCACCCAGCTCATCGTTCTCGCCTCGCTTCTGGCCCTCAACCTGGCCGGCGGGGGAGGGCCTGAGATCGCCGAAGAGGGATGGTTCGTCTACCCGACCCCGGTGTGGGTCGGTGCGCTGGCGGGATCCTACGTCTCGGCCCTGTTCATCTCGGGAATCGGCACCTTCATCTCGCTGCGCTCGGAGACGGTACGCTCGGCCCACCAGGCCATGATGTTGCCCCTGTTCGTCCTGATCTTCGGGGGGTCGTTCGGGCTGGGTGCCCTGTGGCGCGCGCTGCCGCTCGACACGCAGGCGTCGATCGCGACGTGGGCGTCGGGGATCAGCGGTCTGGAGGCGATCCTGGGTGTGGTGACGATCCTGCTGCTGGTGGACCTGTTCCTTCTACGGCTCGGAGTGAGGCGCTTCCGCCGCTCGAAGCTGATCGCGCCCTGACGCAAGGTCGGAAACCTCGGTCGACTCCGCCCTCCGCTCACACAATTCCTGAGTGAGCAGGTAGGACAACGCAGCGGAAAGGGCGAGGCTGGGTGCCAGGATTCCGGAGGGGTCGATGAGCAGCCACACGATCAGGATGGCGCTGCCGGCGAACCAGGCGCCGACCGAGAGGGCGCCGCCGGCGGCGGGGTCGTGTCGGCTGAAGTAGGACTGAAGGTACGCGACCGCGGCTCCGATGAAGCCGCCGACAATGAGCACGAGCACCATTAGACTCATAGACTTCCTTCCCCACGCCGTATCCCGAGAGCCCCGGCCAGCAACCCACCATACGCAATCCTCGCCGCCCTGCAAAGTCTGACCCTGGCGGCCCGCTTCGTGCGTGCGATGTCTTGCGGCACCTGCAGTGCTGCCCGCAGCTTCGCATCGCGTCGGGCGGTCCTGCGCAACACGAATGGATATGAAACGAGAGAGAACGTGAGTCATACACTGGTCACGGGAGCCGCGGGTTTCATCGGCTACCACGTGGCGCGAGCGCTCCTCGAGAGGGGCGACCGGGTGGTCGGTCTGGACAACCTGAACGACTACTACGATCCGGAGCTCAAGAAGGCCCGGGTGGCCGAACTGGCGCCGTTCGAAGAGTGGGCCTTCGAGCGGATCGACCTCGCCGACCGTGAGGCGATGGAGAGCCTGTTCGGACGATACGAGTTCGACCGAGTGATCCACCTCGCGGCCCAGGCCGGCGTGCGCTACTCGATTGAGAATCCGCACGCCTATGTGGACAGCAACCTGGTAGGCTTCGTCAACATCCTGGAGGGCTGCCGCCGCCAGGAAGTCGAGCACCTGACGTACGCCTCGACGAGTTCCGTATATGGAGCGAACGAGGTGCTTCCCTATTCGGTGCGGCACAACGTCGATCATCCGGTGAGCCTGTACGCCGCGACCAAGAAAGCGAACGAGCTCATGGCGCATTCGTACAGTCACCTGTACGGATTGAACACCACCGGACTGCGTTTCTTCACGGTGTACGGACCGTGGGGTCGGCCGGACATGGCGTACTTCAAGTTCACCGAAGCGATCCTGGCCGGCCGGCCGATCGATGTCTACAACAACGGACTGATGCGGCGCGACTTCACCTACGTCGATGACATCGCCGAAGGTGTGGTGAGGGTCTCGGACCGGGTGGCGCAGCCGGATCCCGACTGGAGCGGCAAGGCACCCGATCCCGCTACCAGCTACGCCCCGTTCCGGGTGTACAACATCGGCAACAACGAGTCGGTCGAACTGCTGCGATTCATCGAGGTCCTCGAGGATGTGCTGGGGAAGAAAGCCGAGCTCAACATGATGCCGATGCAGGCCGGCGACGTTCCGGCTACCGCGGCCGACATCGACTCGCTGGCCGAGGCCACGGGGTTCCGACCGAGTACCCCCATCGAAGAAGGCTTGGCCCGCTGGGTCGAGTGGTATCGAGGCTACTATGGGCCGTGACACGGGAGTGAACGAGCCGATCCCCGTCCTCGACCTCGGTCCAGAGCTCGAGGCCATCTGGAGCGAAGTGTCGGTGGTCGCATCCCGGGTGCTGCGGTCCGGCTATTTCGTGGGCGGACCCGAAGTCGCCGGTTTCGAGAGTGAGGCCGCCGACTACCTCGGAGTGAAGCACGCCGTGGCCCTCAACTCGGGCACCGACGCGCTGGTCATCGGACTCCGGGCGCTGGGCGTCCAGCCGGGTGACGAGGTCATTACCTCGCCCTTCACGTTCTTCGCGTCTCCCGAGTCCATCGGCATCCTGGGCGCGAGCGAGGTGTTCGCGGACGTGGATCCCGACTCCTTCAACCTGGACCCGCAGCGGGTCGAAGACGCGATCACGCCGCGCACCCGGGCCCTGATGCCGGTTCACCTGTTCGGTCGACCGGCGGACATGGATGCGATCTCGGACATCGCTTCGCGTCACGAGCTGGCGGTGATCGAAGACAGCGCGCAGTCGTTCGGCGCCCGCTTCGGCCCCGACACGCGGTACTCCGGCCTGCAGACGGGAAGCGTCGGACACGCGGGCGCGTTCTCGTTCTATCCGACCAAGAACCTGGGGGGGTTCGGGGACGGTGGGTTGCTCACCACCAGCTACGATGGCGTAGCGGACCGCGCCCGGCGGCTTCGGGATCACGGCTCCGCACGGCGGTACGAGAACGAGACCCTGGGCTACAACTCCAGGCTGGACGCACTTCAGGCCGCGCTCCTGAGGGTGAAGCTCCCCCACATCGACGCCAACAACGACGGGCGTCGGGTCGCTGCCCGCCACTACAACGAGCTGTTCGAGGGAGTGGAGGGAGTCATCACGCCGGAGGTCGTTCCCGGACACGTGTTTCATCAGTACACGATTCGGGTAACCGGTGGGCGTCGGGACGCGGTCCAGGCGGCCCTCGGCGAGGCGTCGATCGGGAGCATGATCTACTACCCGATCCCTTGTCACAGGCTGCCGGTCTATGCGGACCGGGGAATCTCGATGCCGGTGGCCGAATCCCTGGCGGGCGAGGTGCTGAGCCTTCCGATCTGGCCGGCGATCGCGCCGTCCGCGCAGGAGCGGGTGCGCGACGTGATCGTGGGAGCGCTGCGCTAGGTCTTCACCTTCGACATCAGCCCCAGGCCGGCGAAGAAGAAGATCCCGTTGGGGAACCAGGCCGCTGCCACCGGCGGGATCACGCCCGCCGCCCCCAGCGCCTCGCCCACCCGGATCAGGGTGAGGAAGATGATGGTGGTGGCCAGCGCCAACCCGATCGACAGGGCGGCCCCGCCCCGTCGCGTGGAGTTTGCGAGCGGCGCCCCGAACAGCACGATGATGAAGCAGGTGAACGGGAAGGCGATCTTCAGCGCCTGCTGCACCATTTCCTTCTTCGGGTTCTCGCCCGACCGCTCCAACGCCTCGATGAACCGCCCCAGCTCGGCGTAGTTCATCTCCTCGGGCGCCTTGGCCTTGGCCAGCAGGTCATACGGTGTCTCGCGGAACGGGGCCTGCCACAACTCGTCAAACGCGACGTCGATCACGACCTCACGTTCCGGGGTGTAGCGCAGGTGCCCGTTCTCGATCACCCATCGGGCCTCGGTCGTATCCCAGCGAGCGTCGGGGGCGCTGACGGAGTAGGTCGGGTACTCGTGTCCCGTGCCCTCACGATCGATCTTGATGTACTTCATGGTGCCCGCGGCGGCATCGAGCCGACGCACGAAGTAGTAGCGGCCCTCGTCTCCCCGGTAGACGAAGTTCAGCCGGACGTCGAACTGCCTCTCTTCGTCGTTGTCGATGGCTTCGGCCGCTCGCCGGTTGGCCTCGGGCACCAGGTCGGAGAGAGACAGGGCCAGGAGGCTGATCCCCATCCCGAGGACCAACATCGGGGCCACGAGTCGATAGAAGCTGATGCCGCCGGCCTTGGCCGCGGTGACCTCGAAATGCCGGGTCATGCGAGAGACCGTGAACACCGCCGCCAGCAGACAGGCGATCGGAAAGGCCAGCATCATCTGGTAGGGAAGCTGATAGAAGTAGAACGCGATGACCTGCGACTGTCCCACCCCGTCGGACAGGAAGTTGTCGAGACGGTCCGTCAGGTCGATGACCTGGAACAGGAACGGCACGCCGAGCACGCAGATCAGGAAGATCTTCAGGAACTGGCCGATGATGTATCGATCGAGGATCTTCACCCGCCGGCCCTCCTGGCCTGGAAGAAGCCGGCGACTCCAATGAGGCCGAACAGGATGTTGGGGCTCCACATCGCCAGTGCCGGCGAGAGAAACTGGCGATCCGCGAGCTTCTCGCCTCCGATGAGGGCCACGTAGTACAGGCAGAACACGCCCAGGCTCACCCCGACCACCAGGCCGACACCTCCCCTTCGGTATCGCACGGCGACGGGCACGCCGATGAGCACGAAGACGATGCACGCTGCGGGAATGGTGAACTTCTTCCAGATCTCCACCTCGAAGCGGTTCGCGCGCTCGCGGTGCCTGGAGAGCTGGATGGCGTTGGCCCGAAACGAATTGTACGCGGACGAAGGAACCTCGAGACGGCGCCCGGTCTTCCACGCTTCGGCCACCACCCCCGCCGTGTCCGCGGGAGCGAGCTCCTCCTCGGGGGGTGACAGGCCTCCGAGGCGCCGGGACGTCGCGGCCATGGCAATCGCGAGGCTCACTTCTTCCACCTGCGCCGCCGCCACTTCGGCCTCGCGTACCTGCACGAGCATCGAATCGACCGGCATCTCCCGATCGCTGCGGAAGTTGTTCTGATCGCGGCTGAGCTCGTTTCCGACCTCTGGAATGCGGATGTCGTTCTTCTCGAACCACACCTCGCGAAACACCGCCGGCGACGCGTCCCGGGTTTCCTGAACCTTACCGTCGTAGAGGGTGAGGTACAGGTCGGTCTGCCTGTCGTTGAACGCCATGAACCCGCTGTCGGCGTAGATCGTGCGCGACCGGTCGACGTCCCTCTCGTCCCAGATCATGACGTTGTCCAGCCGACTCGACGCGTTGTCGATGTGCGCTGCCTGGATGAACAGCCGGCGTGGGACCACCTCGTTCACGCGACGCGCCTGCAGCGCGAACGTCGGCTCCTTCCTCGTGATACTGACCCGAAGGCTGGCCAGCTTGTGGTTGGCCTCGGGGAGTACCGTGTCGTTGAACCACACCATTCCGCCGGCCACCACGGTGGCGGCCAGCACGACGGGCGCCGCGATACGGGCCAGGCTGATCCCGCTGGCCTTCATGGCCGAGATCTCGTTGTCCGCGGCCAGCCGATTGAAGGCGTAGAGGACGGATACCAGGACGGCCATGGGGACGATCACCGCCACGATGAACGGGATCGAGTAGAAGAAGACCTCGGCGATCACCTTGGCCCCGAGGCCCTTGCCCACCAGCCTGTGGAACTGTCTGGCCAGTTGATCGAGCAGCATCAGCAGAGTCAGCGCCGTCAGCGCGAAAGTGAACGGCGCAATATGCTGCTTGAGTACGTATCGGCTGAGGATCCGCATGGCCTCGGTTCGGTATCGTGTGCCTTGCCCGAAATCGGCTTCGTCGTAATGTACCGCCGAACGGGCATAAGGCTCCATACCA
>JAMJQV010000082.1 GCA_023554435.1 Gemmatimonadota bacterium
GCGTATGACAACGAGCTTCCCCGGTATGACACCCGCACCGATGCGTTCGAGATCGGGCGGTTTCCGGTGACCAACGGCGAGTACATCGAGTTCATGGCCGCGGGCGGGTACGATGACCCGAAGCTGTGGACCGACGCCGGCCGCCATTGGAAGGAGAAGGCGGGCCTGGCCGCGCCCAAGTACTGGCGTCCCAGGGATCTCAGCGGCCCTTTCACCTCAAAGGATGCCGCCGAGGTCGCACGGACCGGAGGCACGGCGTCGTGGGAGCGGATCACGTCGCTTGGCGCCGAGCCTGTTGCGGCGCACGACCCCGTGATTCACGTCTGTCAGTTCGAGGCCGAGGCCTACGCCCGGTTTGCCGGGGGCAGACTGCCTACCGAGACGGAGTGGGAGAAGGCGGCAGCGTGGGATCCCGACACGGGAGAAACGCTGCGCTATCCCTGGGGGGGGCGGCCCCCGAGCGCAGATCTCGCCAACCTCGACGCCGCTGCATTCGGCGTGGCCCCGGTCGGCGCGTTCCCGGCCGGTCGCAGTCCGGTGGGGTGCGAGCAGATGTTGGGCGATACGTGGGAGTGGACGTCTTCCAGGTTCACCGGCTACCCTGGCTTCGCAGCCTACCCGTATGACGAATACTCGGCCGTGTTCTTCGGAGACGAATACATCGTGTTGAGAGGGGCCTCGTGGGCCACGGACTCGGGTGTGGCCCGCAACACATTCCGCAACTGGGACTATCCCATCCGTCGGCAGATCTTCGCCGGATTCCGTCTCGCGCGCGGGCGGACCCGATGAGGGAGGATACGGCCCGGTCGCGGATCGTGCTGCGCAACACGCTGCGGGAGCAGGCCAGCCCCTACGACCTGCGGGGAGACGCGCACGCGGGCCTTTCATCCACTCCCAAGACCCTTCCGTCCAAGTACTTCTACGACGCCAGGGGCTCGCACCTGTTCGAGATGATCACGCGTCTACCCGAGTACTACCTGACTCGAGCCGAGACCGAGATCCTCGAAAGGGAGTCCGGCCGGATCGTCGAGGCGTTTCGACCCAGGGTACTCGTGGAGTTTGGATCTGGAGCCGCCAGGAAAACCCGCATTCTTCTGGATGCCATGCTCGAACGCGGACTCCTCGAGGGCTATGGGCCGGTGGACGTGAGCGCGGAGGCTTCACGAAACGCTGCTGATGCCCTGACCCGTGATTATCCCCACATCCGGGTCGAGGGAGTCATCGGCGACTTCGAGCGCCCGAGGGACCTGCCGTTTGCCGGACGTCCCCGCCTGATGGCTTTTCTGGGCTCGACGATCGGCAACCTCGAACCCACGCATGCGACGTCGTTCCTGACCTCGATCCGGGAAGAGATGACCGCGGCGGACGGCTTCCTGGTCGGCTTCGACCTCGTGAAGGACATCGACGTGCTCGAGCGAGCGTACAACGACGAGGCGGGTGTAACGGCGAAGTTCAATCTGAACGTGCTCCGGGTCTTGAATCGGGAGCTGGGGGCTTCGTTCGACCTGGACGCGTTTCGCCACCGGGCAGTCTGGAACGCCGTCGACTCGCGGATCGAGATGCACCTCGTATCGGTCGTCGAGCAATTCGTCCGAATACCATCGATCGGGTTGGATATCTCGTTTGCCGCCGGAGAGACGATCCGCACCGAACTCAGTCACAAGTACACGCGAGAGTCCGCCGGCGGGCTGTTGCAGGCCTCGGGTCTGGGCCTGGAGTCGTGGTGCACGGACAGGTCGGATCGCTTCGCGCTGGCCCTGGCGCGGGCCCGATCCGTCTAGAAGCGGGGCATGACCGTCAGGCGAAACAGCCGGCTGGCTCCAGGATTCCTCTCCTGGATGTCGACGTACTTGCTCTGAAGGAGATTGGCTACCTTGCCCATTACCACCCAGTTCCCGAACCGGTACGACAGGCGAAGGTCCATCACGGAGATCGGTCCCCTGGGGTCCAGCGGGTATGCCAGGACTTCCTCCACCTCGCTGCGGTACAGGTAGTCGACTGCGACGAGTTCGCGGAACGCCGAAACCGTGAGCGTCAGGTTGTGCGGAGAGCGATAGGGAAGGGCCTCGCCCGTTCGGTCATCGCGGGAGTTGAGGAAGAGATAGTTGACCTTGAATCCCAGCTGGTCCCCGAGCAGGCCGACTTGCGCGCCGGTGTCGAGTCCGAACACCCGGGCTTTCGACACATTCTGGAACTGGAACGTGAAGAACTGGCCCGCCACGGGTGACGGCTCGATCAGATCCCGGAAATCGCTGTAGAACACGGCACCGTCCAGGCGGAGCCAGCCCCCGACCTGCGCCGTGGTGCCGATCTCGCCCGACCACGCTCGCTCACCGGTCAGCGACAGGTTCGGAATGACGTCGAAACCGAATTGCGTGGTTTCGGTATACTGCTCGGCCGCGCTCGGTGCCCGGTAGCCTCGACTGATCGACGCCCTCAGGCTCACGGACTGCGAGGGGAGGTAGACTCCGCCGATGCGCGGGCTCACGACGAAATCAGACTCGGCGGAGGTCGCTCCGTGGTAGTCGAATCGCAGACCCGCAACCGCCCTGAAACGATCGGAGACGCGGATTTCGTCCTGGGCGTACAGGCCCAGGTCCAGGATCGAGGGGTTGACGACCAGGATGCTGGACCTGATGTCGGTCCACGACGCCTCGACTCCGGCCGTCACTGCCTGGCCAAAGGAAGGTGCAATGTCGAACTGCGCGTCCGCCGCGAGACGCGAGCTGCGGTTGCTGTCGTCGCTGTCGTGGAAGTGGTTCTGCACCGCGTTGTAGTCGAAGATCGGTCGGATCTGAAGGGATGACTTCTGCGTCATCAGGGGTCGCAGGGTGGCTCCGATCGTGAGGTCCGTCTCTCTCAGCCAGTCACCGAGTTCCTCTGGCTCCACCTCAAGCGGCTGATCCTCGGACAGCCAGGTATAGAATTCGTCCGCGTCACGTTGCGTCCAGTTGATGAAGGCATCGACCGGGCGTTGAGTGTCGGGGCCGAAAACCGTCTTGAGGCGGGCCTGCCAGCGGGAGAAGCCCCCGTTCTGACGAAAGCCCTCGGACCCGTCGGTGCCGAGGAACAGAGTGGTGCCCACCCCCGCGATACGTCTCGAATGCTGGACGCCGACTCCTGCCGTGCTCAGCGTCTCGTCGGTGAAACGATACCGGGACGGGGTGTCGTAGGTGCCGACATAGCCGCGAACCACCGTCTCCGGAGTCTCGGAGGGGACCGCGGTGAGTACGTTCACGACGCCGCCCAGCGCTCCGGTCCCGTACAGCGACGAATGCGAGCCCTTCACGACCTCGACACGCTCGACGTCCAGCAGGGGCAACTTCTCGAAGTCGGCTTCGGAACCCACGCCCTTCAGCATCCGGTGGCCGTCCAGCAGAACGAGAACCCGGCTGCCTACACCGCGCGATATGCCGGACGCTCCCCTGATATCGAGCTGCCCGCCGTTTGAAACCACCCCCTGCGCGAACGGCAGGGCCTCTCCGACATCGTTCACGTTACGCTGCTGGAGTTCTTGCGCATCGACGACGGATACGCTGACCGGCGACTCATCGGGCCGCTCCCGGCTCCGGCTCGCGGTAACCACCAGGCCGGGTACGTCAATCACCGTTGGCTGGACGTACACATCCACCCGGATCGACTCGCCCTCGGTCACGATCACGCCAGGGTGAGAGGTCTGCTCGTATCCAGGCGCCGAGACTCGCAGCGCATATGTGCCAGGTTCGATGCGAACGATACGAAACGACCCCTGTTCGCCGGTCAAGACGCCCAGGGGCGTGCCCGTGACCTGGACGGTTGCCTGGCGCACGGGAAGACTGTCGGCTGAGGAGCGGACGGTGCCTTCGATCGCTCCGCCGGCGGATTGGGCGTGCAGGGCACCGGCGCTTCCGACGAGCCAGACCGCCGCGACCCCCGCCTCGAGGGCCCGGCGGACCAGCTTGTGTCGGCTCACGGCGATGTCTCGTTCAGCCATGGCAATCCGCGAAGGTGTCTAGGACCGGTCCCACACGCTCAGGACTTGCACGCCCGCTGTCGTGACATCCACGGTGAGAATGTCGCCCACGAGCGAGAACGTCCCGACGCCCTGGAATCCAGCCGCGTTGTCGGATTCCTGAGTCCAGGTGTTGCCGTCCGTCTCGTAGGTACCGGTATCCACGGTGTTGATCGGGCCGCCCGGACCAGGAACCGTCAGGTTGATCGTGTATCGGGTATCGGTCAGTACCAGGGTGCCGGTCGCGCCCTGGTCCGGACCCAGGGTGACGCCCCCCTGTGTGACGGAAACCAGCAGGTAATCACCCGACAGGTCTGTCTCGACCGGGCCCATGCCCTCGTCATCGTCACCGCCGCAGGCGCCGGCAACTCCAACGAGGGCCACGACCGCCAGCGGCACAAGGGCGCGAAGGAGGCTTCTCTTCATCATCAGCTCACTTTGTTGTGGGACCGCGAGGCCGCAAGGCATCGCACTTATCACCTAATGATAGGGGCGGCGGCCCCACTAGGGAATCCCTCTAAGTCGGGGATTTGGAGGGGGAAAGACGCACGGGTCCGCTCCTTGCTTCGGCTCAGAAGAGGGGCGCCTCTCCCCGCGTGCGGAGAAAGGCGCCCCTGAACGCCAGCCACCACCACCTACAACTGCTTGACTTCCTCCAGAATTCGTCCGATGGAGTCGGCCGCGTCGCCGAACAGCATCATCGTGTTCCGGAGAGAGAACAGCTCGTTGTCGAGGCACGCGAAGCCGGGGTTCAGGCTCCGCTTCATGACCACGGTGTGCTTCGCGCGGTCCACCTCGATGATCGGCATGCCGTAAAGGTCGCTGGCCG
>JAMJQV010000083.1 GCA_023554435.1 Gemmatimonadota bacterium
CTGGGCGAGGGAGATCCCTTCTCATTCGTCGCGGTCGCGCTGTTGCTCGGTCTGGTGGGATACGCCATGTGGCGTCTCCTGCGCGACGAGCTTCCTCCGAAGAGCCGGATCGAGTGGGTGCGCCTCATTTCCATCGTGGTCGCGGGCGCCGGGGCCATCATCGGAATTCTGGGTCTGGTGGCCGAGTTCTCATTCGCGCCGGGCACGGGGCAGCACGCGGCCTTGCTCGGTAGCGCGTCCTTTTTTGGCGGCTTCCTGGTGGCCCTGATTTCTCTGACGATCGAGCTGAATCAGAAGACGCGGAACCAGTAAGCTCCCGGCCGCCGTCACAACTCGGCGGCCTCGCGCGTTTCTAGGGTGCTTTGAGCGTTCAGAACGTCTCAGGCCACTCCGAACGCCAAAGACGAAGCCCCGGCCGTGCACCGGGGCTTTGTTATTGTACCTGCACCGGCGACCGACCTTTCTCGGTAGAGCCCGGACGGATAGGATTCAGGCGGAAAATGCAGGTGTACGCCGGGCTCGCGAGTCCGCGAGCTTCGGATCTCACGATGGGCGGCGACGGAGTGCGGCCCGTGCATGGAGTAAGGACACGGATGGATTCCCCGAGGACCAGGGGGCGATCGGCTCCCTGGTTGCCGCTTCTCGCTCTCACCCTGATCGCGGCATCATCTCCCCTGGCTGCGCAGGAGGCGGAGCCGCTGAGCGTCGATGCGTGGGGCGTTCCCGTGCGCCCCGTAGTGGCGATCGGCGAGATCGTGGGAATCAACGTCTTCACCTGGAGCATGAACTACTACGTCCGGGATGAAGACTTCGCCGTCGTCTATCCCAAGACCTGGTGGAACAACATCAGCAACGGGTTCGAGTACGACGGCAATCTGTTCGCCACCAACATGATCGATCATCCGTACCACGGTTCCACGTACTTCAACGCGTCGCGATCGAACGGCATCGGCTTCTGGGGCTCGGTCCCTCTGACCCTGGCCGGTAGCTTGATGTGGGAGTGCTGTGGAGAACGCCACCCCATGGCGTTCAACGACGTGGTCAACACGACGCTCGGTGGGATCGCCCTCGGCGAAGCGCTCTACCGTTCGTCGTCCACCGTTCTCAGCAACGAGGCCACTGGGGCTGGTCGGGCGGGCCGCGAGATCGCCGGGTTCTTCATGAATCCGCTGCGCGGGTTCAATCGCATCGTCTCGGGCCGCATGTTCTCGGTTGCTTCCAACCCGGCGGATCCCAACGACAGGACGCCCGACTACTTCCGCTTCTCGCTCGACGCCGGATACCGGGGAGTCAACCCCGACTCCGAAACGCGTGACGATGTGACGGGTGGCTTCTTCCGGTTCCGTATGGACTTCGGGAGTCCGTTCGACGGTCGACGTCGCGGCGCGTTCGACGTATTCGAATTCGACATGACGATGTACGCGGGCGATCAGAACGTCTTCGGCGCGCTGGCGGTACGTGGTAACCTGCTGACTCGCGACCTCAAACGTGGCGGCTCTTCCGAGCACGTGTGGGCCATCGTGCAGAGCCACGAATACGACGACAACTCGGCGTATCAGTTCGGAGACCAGAACATTGGCCTGCGCGTGGAGTCCTTGTGGAAGCTGGGTGCTGCGTCCAGCGTGGTTACCCGGATCCAGGGAGGCGCGATTCTCTTCGGTACACTCGACTCGGCCCTTCAGCCGGCCGGCGACCTTCCTTCGAGCTGGAATCTCCGCCCGTTCGACTACACCACGGGCCTGGACGGGCGGATCGAGGCCGAGGCGCACCTGGGGCGTTTCGTCGGTGGAGCCACGTGGCGGTCGTCCTGGATGACCAGCGTGAACCACAACTCCCTCAACGGCGGCAGTGCCGACCACTGGGTACACCAGGGGCGGCTTTCCGCCAACTTCAGGATCGGCCGGTCACTGGGACTGGGCGGAGACTTCCGTGTCTGGCTGCGCAACAGCAACTATTCGATCGGGCTGTTCGAGGACGTCCAGGAAACGGTGCCCGAAATCCGGATCTTCGGAACGTGGGTCATCGTGCCCGGCCGCGACGGAGCCTCCCCGACCGTCTTCTGAGACTCTGCGCGACTGGCGAAGGGCCGCGCTGCAGCCAGTTTCAGCGAAACGCGATGCCGAGGTACCAGGGCCAGATGGCGAGTGCCAGCAGCGCCTTGCCAATCGAAAGCTGGGCCATGGCCACGGTGAACAACCAGCCCACGTACCACAGGCCTCCGAAGCCGTGCTCCACCTTGATTGTCTTCGTGTCAGACATCTCGGACTCTCCGGTTTGTTGGTCCGCTGAAATACGTCCTCTTGGCACCAAAAACTAACATGTGCTAGCGTATGCGGCCGTTCGATGCCTGCGGTGTCACACGATTCGAACACGAGTGGAGGGTCGTCTTGAGGACAGCGAGAGCGCGCCGACATCTATTCAGGTCAGCCTTTGCGGGGCTGCTGCTCCCGGTATTGGCCGGGTCCGCAGTGGGGCAGGAGATCCCACGTACCGACTACCTCCGGTATGTTCCGCTGGAGGTTCCCCGCATCGTCAGCCAGACGGAGGCCAGCAAACGACTGCACCTGTACGGTGACCCGGAGGCGGCGGACTACGCGGATCGGGCGCCACGGGACGGGGTCGACGATCGTCGCCACGAGGTGCTGCAGGAGCTGGCGGTGAGGTTTGCCCCCTTCCTGGTGCAGAACTCCGAAGGGATCCCCATGGACCACAAGACGGTATGGGGAGGACCGTATCCGCTGAACGTGGACACGTGGAACACGGCCATGGGGCTCGACCTCATCCGCCAGGAAACGGTGCACTGGATGGAGGTCGCGGCCGATCCGTGTCACGACGCCAACCCCACTTCGGACGACTGCCGCCTGCTCGAGCTGCTTGAGAAGTACGATCCGGACGATCCGCTGTACGCGGCAGAGCATACCGGTGCGCAGGACGCCCGGTACAAGCCGTTCGAGGTCCTGTGGATCGACATGCCCGGACACGACCCGGAGAGCTGGAAGGAGCACTGGCGGAACAAGTTCTCTCAGCGACTGCGGTCCGAGTACAGGGACCTGATGAAGACGTACGTGCACCCGTTTCTGGAAGACGTGTGGGGGCCGGATGGCCAGGAGGGTGTGCAGCTCGTGCTCCAGTACTGGTTTTTCTACCCGTACAACGATGGTGGGAACAACCACGAGGGCGATTGGGAGCACATCCACGTGATCGTCAGTCCCCGGGATCTCGTCGAGCAGACGGCGATATCGGAGGCCGACATGCTGCGCCTGCTGGACGGCGAATGGCTCGACGCCACGGGGGGCGATCAGCTGGTCATGAAGCGGGTCGAGTACTACTTCCACAGCAAGGTGGCCAGCTTCGAGTTCGGCCTCCCCAACGCCTATGCGCCGCGGGACGAATGGAAGCGGCAGGCCGACTCGCTTGGAATCGAGCTGTCAGGCGACGACCTGTTCCGGAAGTACATTCGCCACATGGCCTGGCGTGACGGGACGGAGACCGAGATCAACACGCACCCGGTCGGCTACATCGGGGCGGACAACAAGGGGCTCGATCAGCTCCTGTCACCGCCGGGGGGCACCAACCGGGATTCGCACGGCACGTATCCGATGCCCGGACTGTTCAAGGACATCGGGCCCGCAGGGGCCTCCGAGACGATCTCCAACTTCTTCGATCACCAGAAGTACTTCGCCGGAGACGAAAAGACGCGAGAGCGCATGAACCGCTTCGACCGGGGCGGAGTGGTCTTCCTGGGCCAGGAAGAGACGGTGGAGATCGTGCCCGACTACGAACGGGTCATCGATCTCGTGCTCACGGACCCGGAGGTTCGCCAGGACTGGAGCTGGCTGGTGCTCCCGATGCGATGGGGATACCCCGCGGTGGAGTCTCCCTTCGCCGGAGTGGTCTCGAACGCGGAGACCGGCAACCTTTCCATCGTCGGGCCGGCCTTCAATACCGGCTGGAACCGGTCCGGCGAAAACGTGCAGTACAAGGCCTATGTGCCGCACGTCCTGCCGCGCCTGTTCCCGACCGACCTGCAGGACGCATTCTCGAACGACTGGGGCTACTTCAACGCCACGCTCCCCGTGATCAGCTTCCTGCCTCCATTCGACCTCCTGTGGCGGGTCGTGGCCGCGCCCGTGCGGCTGGTTGCCACTACGCTCGATCCGACGATGTACCCGCGGGAGACCATCCCCTACCGGTTCATCGGGCTGGACGGCGGCGTCTCCCTGCAGGACATCCCGGACGACTACCAGGAGCTGTTCTTCAACTCCGACCAGATCGGAGGTGTCGTCGCAGGACTGATCGTCCATCTCGTCGAACAGGGCGGTGACTCCACTACCGTGACCACGGGCTCTACGCAGGCGATCGACGTACCCGCTGCCCCGCTGTTCCGGCTGCAGCTGTTCATCGGCGACCGCTTCACGAGCACGAACAGCGTGCTCCATTTCCGGAGTCCCATGACCTACGGGCTGCAGTTCAGCAACATCGAGGACTTCACGCTCACCGGAGACCTGAACTGGTGGGAATACGTGGGCAGCCTGCGGTACAGCCTCGCTACGGGTTCGATCCAGCCTTACCTGAAGGGGGGCTACGGCCTGAGTTGGTACCGGCTGGAGAACGTGGCTACGGATGGGCAGACGATCGACGTTCCCAACTCCAAGTGGGTCCGACAACCCGGCTTCTTCGAGAACCTGCTTCCCAATACATGGCACATCGGGGCGGGTCTCGAGTTGCTGGCCATCAAGGGGTACGGGGGACTACCGGCCGGCCTCGACTTCAGCCTGGCGGCGGAGTGGCTGTACTTCACCAACAAGCTGGGGGTGGACGAGGCCGGGGTCGCGGTCGAAGAACTGATCACGCTGGGTGTGCCGGCCGACGAGGTGCCCCGCGAGCGCTGGGTGGGCCGAAACGTGGTCAACCTGACGGCGACAATCAGCTACTGAGCGTCCCTTGAAGAGCCGATTCCTACCGGAAGCGGGTGGGCGGCCGATCCGAACGTCGGCTCCCCGGGTGGCTTTGCGATCGGCAGCTGCCAGTGGAGCGTGGATGGCGGCCGAGTGGCCTCCTGATCCGGCTGTTCCCGGCATACCTCTCTCCGATGCGACACGGCCGACAGGATCGTAGTTTGTAGGCACGCCTCTAACCGCGACTCACTCTCGAGGACGCTTCCGCATGAGACGCCCTGGCAGTGTGCTCCACGCGTCGGCCGTCATCGCCCTGTTCTCATCAGCACTTGCCGCCGCTGCTTCGGCCCAGGAGGTAGCTCCCCAGGCGGCCATCATCGACACGATCATCATCGAGCGCGACAACGTATTCAACGAGGAAGAGGCTGCCTCGAGTGGCATCTTCCGGTTCATGAACAAGATCCACGTCACGACCAAGGAGTTCGTGATACGGGATTACCTGCAGTTCGAGGCCGGAGAGCCTCTGGATTCAGCCTCCGTGGAGGAAACGGAGCGCCAGCTGCGTCTCAGGCGTCTGTTTCGGGAACTCAGCACGGACACGGTCCGCCTGGAGGATGGCCGCCTCGCAGTAAAGGTCCATAGCCAGGATGGGTGGAGCCTGAAGCCGAAGTTCAAGTTCTCGATCGCCTCGACGGGTGACTGGACCGGGACTTTCGGCGTCAATGAGATCAATCTGCTCGGAACCGGCAACCAGGTGTACGCGGCGTACGTGAAGGAGCTCGACCGTGATGGTCTGAACGCTTCGGCGCTCTTCACGCGGATCTTCGGGTGGAATTTCGATGCCGGCGGAAACTACGCCGGGCTCTCGGATGGCAGAAACGGGAACTGGTTGGTCGGACTTCCGTTCCGCAACACCGAGAGTTCGAAGAGCTACCAGTGGGACGCTCTGTGGGCGGACCAGGACATCATCCAGTACCGGGTCACGGACATACCTGACTCGGTGGTTACCGACACGACTACGTACCGTCGCGATGCCTTCATCAACACTCTCAAGGCGGGATTGGCTACCCGGCACGTTACCGGAAACTACCTGCGATTCGGCGCCGACGTCGGCATACGGCAGGAGGAGTTCTACCTGGACCCGAACGCCAGGGGCACCGTCCCCGATTCGATCTACGGGCACGTCTCGGTGTGGTCGGAACTCAGCAAGGCCAAGTTCGTTCAGTACCGGCGTTTCAACGGATTCGGCACGGAGGACATCGACCTGAGTTCGACGGTCAGACTGACCGCCACCCTCGCACCCGAGGTCTTCGGCTGGAATGGCACGGGGTTGGGACTGGGGCTCAGCGCAGCAACGGGCGTGAACCGCGTCGTGGCGGGTAGGGGTTGGCTGTGGGCATCGATCGACGCGAACTACCTGTGGAACGCCGCGGTGCAGGACTCCGGCCGTGTTATCGTCAACCTGGCCGGAGGATTCAAACCGGCACCTCGCCATTCGACGGCGATGCAGGTGCAGCTGGGCCGCATGTGGAATCCGAAGCCGGGTGACGAGTTCGACCTCGGGTTCGAGAACGCGCCCCGGGGGTGGGCGGCTCATTCGTTCGTCGGTGACAAAGCGTGGTGGGCCCAGATCGAGCACCGATACTTCGCGGTGGACAAGTTCCTCAACCTGATCGGCATCGGTTTCGGAGCCTTCTTCGACTACGGAGGGGCGTGGTACGACGATCAGTCATCTCGAACGGGTGGAAGCGTGGGAGGCGGCCTCCGCCTGGGCTCGGCGCTCTCCACGGTGGCCATGACCGGCCGGATCGACATCGTGTACAAGATCGGTGAGAGCGCTACGGGAGACCGCTGGGTGTTTGCCTTCGGGTCGGGTTTCGCGTTCCCGCGGCGAACCATCCCCGTGATCAACTACAGGGCACAGCCGCCGCCGTAGGCAGGCCGCCGCGCGGGCGCTGGTCGAGTGCACCTCTCTTGAACGGAGAACACCCATGCCAATCAACCAGCTGTTGCTCGCCGAACTGGACCTCGAGGTGCAGGCCAATCGCGAACTGCTGGAACGCCTCCCCGACGGCAAGTGGGACTGGAGGCCGCACGAGAAGTCCATGAATCTGAGCCGGCTGGCCACCCACGTGGCCGAGATCCCGAGCTGGTCGAACGCCATCCTCATGGCCGACGAGATCGACTTCATGTCGCCGGAAATGCAGGCCTGGGTCCCTCGCGAAATGCAGTCCAGGGAAGAAATCCTTGCCGAGCTCGAGTCTGCCGCTGCGACCTGTCGAGGCCATCTGGAGGAGACCAGCGACGAGGATTTCGAACGTATCTGGACGATGAAGGCCGGCGACCAGCTGGCCATGCAGGACAAGAAGTACATGGTATTCCGTCGCCAGGTCCTGAATCACATGGTTCATCACCGTGCCCAGCTGGGCGTCTTCCTGCGGCTTCTGGATGTGCCGCTGCCCGGCTCCTATGGACCGTCAGCGGATGAGGGCGGCGGAATGGGTGAGTGACCGGGGTCGGCGGTTCGTGGTCGTTAAACACCACGGGGGCTGCCAGATGACAGCCCCCGTGGTGTATCCTGTCCCATCGAGAGTCGGTCAGCCTTCGCGGCGGGCCTTCTTCCTGCGAAGAAGGAACCACACGATGATGAAGGCGCCGGCCAGCCCCAGAATCCAGAGCCACTCGGAGTCGTCGGGCGCGCCATCGTCCTCGTAGTCGGCCGTGGCGGCCTCTTGCTCGACCTCGTCTGCAGGGGCCTCATCTGCAGCAGCCTCGTATTCGGCCTCGGCAGGTGCTTCCTCGACGACCAGGGGCGGTGCCTCCATGTCGACTTCCTCGGTGAGCTCGATCTCGGTCACTTCGAACAGCAGGGGCTCGAACTCTGCTTCGGTCACCACCGCGACCTCCGTCTCGGCGACCTGCCACCGGCCCTCCGGCATGTAGAAACTGAGCTCCCGGCCCCGTGGGACGTCCTTGGCCTCCGCAGGTTGACCGTCGACGTAGACCCTGTAGCCGGCGGGAACCTGGACCAGGGTGGCCGGGCCCCAGGTGTCGTCGGCGTGCTTGAACCGCAGAAGCATCGACGGGAAGCCCTCCCGGTGCACGAGCGCCTTGAAGTGGGCGTATCGGACCCCGTCGACCTCGACGATCTCGAGGCAGGCCTGATGAGCGGCGGGATAGGTCGCCATGATCTGCTCATCGAACGACACGTCGGCACACGTGATGTCCTGCGCCGATAGTGGCATCGCGACTAAGATGGCGAGCAGTGCCGAGGAAATGGCAACGACGAACTTCTTCATGCAATCCTCCACTTCTGGAGTGAGCCCCTTGAGCCAGGACGAGACGGGTGGGAGGTTCCCGCAATGGCCTCATTCGTCAGTCGATCCCAAAAACTGTCGTGGGCTTGCTGTTCAGGCAAGCGGCATTCGTCGGGTCTTCTGGAATTAGGGCGCTGATGGCGGTAGGTTCGCCGCGTCTGAAGGTCAGAAGTCGATCGCTCAACCGAAAACGGAGTCCACAGTGGTCCTCAGCTTGAGAATACAGTCGCTCGCGATGGCAGGGCTGGCTCTGCTGGCAGTCGCGGGTCCGGCCCGGGCGCAGGAGTTCTTCGTCCACACCAACGGCGACTCGATCAACGCCGAGATCAAGAGTTTCGGCCGGGGCAAGCTGAGCTACGAGATACCCGGCTCGAGCACGGCCAGCCTGGAGTTCCAGAACGTGGCGACCATCGGGAGCCCTGAGGACTGGGATATCGAGCTGACAGGACAGCGGGCGCTGTTCGGCTCCATCCTGCCGGGAACCGAAGCGGGCTTTGTGAGAATCGCCACGGTAAGCGACACCGTGGACGTGGCGATCTCCGACATCGTCTCGATGACCAACGTCAACAAGACCCTGTGGTCCCGCTTCGACGGATTCGTGGAACTGGGGTTCAACTACGCGAAGGCCAACAACGCCACGAACTTCAACTTCGGCACGAAGATCGACTACCGGGCCCCGAGATGGCTGTTCGGCTTCTCCCTGGATTCGAGGTTCCAGGACCAGGATGACGCCGAGAGCTTCAGACGGAACCAGGCGTC
>JAMJQV010000084.1 GCA_023554435.1 Gemmatimonadota bacterium
CTCCGCTTTGCCCTCCGCCAGATGATCAAGAAGCCCGGTTTCGCGATCATCGCCATCCTGACATTGACGCTGGGAATCGGAGCGAACGCAGCGATCTTCAGTGTCCTGGACGCGGTCGTGCTGAGTCCGTTGCGGTTCCCCGAGCCCGAACGCCTGATTCGGATCTACGAGGCAGACGCCCAGAGTTCGGCGGCCGGCATCGGCTACCTCACGGTCCCCGGGTTCCTGGACCTGAGGCGCGACACCGAAGGGATCGAGCACCTGGCGGCGATCTACACCTACCGTGAGGCGGGCCGGGACCTGACGGATGGCGAGGTACCCAGGCGAATCCAGGTCCTCCCGACGAGCGCCGGGTACTTCGAGGTGTGGGGCATCTCGCCGCTGCTCGGCCGTGGGCTGGCCGTCGAGGAGGAGCGGGAGGATGCCAACGTGGTGATCCTCAGCTACCGGCTATGGCAGTCGCACACGGGCGGCGATCCGGACGTCCTCGGGACGACGATCCGACTGGATGGAGCGGCGTACACGGTGATCGGCGTGGCGCCGGCTGGATTCCGCGATGCGGCGGTGGGTGACGTCGACGCGTGGGTGCCGCTGGACCTTCCGGAGGGCGAATACTCGAGGCAGAATCACTTCCTGTCGATCATCGGCCGGCTGGACCGGGGTGTGTCCGTCGAGCAGGGACAGACCTACGTCAGCGCCGTGAATGCCCGGATCGTGGAGGAGCACGACGAGGTCAACGACTCTCAGTTGATGCGGGTGGTGTCGCTGCACGACGACGTGGTGGGTTCCGCGGACACCATGCTCCGCATCCTGATGGGCGCGGCGGGCCTGGTTCTGCTGATCGCGTGCGTCAACGTGGCCAACCTGTTCCTGGCTCGCAGCCTGGGGCGCAGGCGGGAGATCGCCATCCGATCGGCGCTCGGTTCGGGTCGCGGGCGGCTGGTGCGCCAGTTCTTTGCCGAGAGCCTGCTGGTGGCGACGCTGGCAGGCCTGGCCGGCCTTGTCGTCGCCCACCTGGGCGTGCGGTTTCTGCTTTCGATCAGTCCGGAAGCGGTGGCGCGCGCGCCGGAGGTGGGGATCGATGCGCGGCTTCTCCTGTTCGCCGGCCTGGTCACGGTGCTCACGGCGCTCCTGTTCGGCCTGGTTCCGGCCCTGCGCGGATCGCGCGTGGACCTGACCTCAGACCTGCGCGAGGGTTCGAGGGGAATGGCCGGAGGCAAGAAGTCGACCCGCGTACGCGCGGCACTGGTCGCCACGCAGGTGGCCCTGGCTCTGGTCCTCCTGATCGGTGCGGGAATCCTGATCAAGAGCTTCGCGGCCCTCCAGGGGCAGGATTACGGGTTTGACTCGTCGGACCTTCTGACCTTCGAGGTGCACCTGCCGGAGGCCCGATACGAGGACCCTGTCCTGCGGGTCGATTTCCATCAGAGGTTTCACGAGAAGCTGCGTTCGCTTCCGGGGATGGAGTTCGTCGCAGCCACATCGTGGCTCCCTGCCGCGGGACCCTACCATGATTGGGGCTTCCGGTATGAAACGGCGAACGGCGCGCAAGACTGGGAAGGCGCCCAGATGAGGATCATCGAGGGCGACTATTTCGAGACGATGGGCATCCCGCTGCGGGCCGGCCGGACCTTCAATGCCGGCGATGGCGAGGACTCGCCCCCGGTGATGGTCATCAGCGAGACGGCCGCCGAGATCGCATTCCCCGGCCGTGATGCGATCGGACAGCAGTTCTTCTCCGCCGGGGCCGACCGCACGGTCATCGGCGTGGTGCCCGACGTGGCGTTCGACGCCCGGGGAAGCCGAAAGTCGAAGATCTACATCCCGCATACCGAGTTTGGAGATGACCGTAACTGGGCCCTGGTCCAGGTGGTCAAGACGAGTGCCGGTCTCGGTATTCTACCGCAGATCAGGCGGGAACTGGACGCCATCGATCCAGAGCTCGTGATCTATCGCGCCAGAACCATGGAGGATGTTCTCGGCAGGCACATGGAAAGCGAGAAGTTCGCGCTCACCCTGATGGGGATCTTCAGCGGTGTGGCCCTTCTGCTGGCCGCGATCGGGGTGTACGGAATCCTCTCCTATTCCGTCAGCCAGAGAACCCGCGAGTTCGGGATCCGGATGGCGCTCGGGGCTACCACGGGAGCGGTGAAGCGGCGGGTCCTCGCCCAGGGAGCGATTCTGGCCGGCCTCGGTCTTCTCACGGGGCTGCTCGGGGCCTTCTGGCTCAGTCAGCTGCTGCAGAGCATGGTCTTCGGGGTAAGCGTGACGGACCCGATGATCTTCGCGCTGGTCACCGTGATCCTGGCGC
Source organism: Gemmatimonadota bacterium (assembly GCA_023554435.1). Lineage (GTDB taxonomy): Bacteria > Gemmatimonadota > Gemmatimonadetes > Palauibacterales > Palauibacteraceae > Benthicola. Next base: position 2,312 of record JAMJQV010000084.1, read on the forward strand.
TGGTCGCTCTCGCGGCTGGCTACGTGCCGGCGCACAGGGCCACGCAGGTCACGCCGATGCAGGCGCTACGGGAAGAGTAGTATCGAGCGCCGTGTTCTGAGCCGGGTGAACTGTCACAAGGGTGCTTGACGGATTTCGGGGTGCGGTTGTGTGCGAGTCGGGAATCCGGTCTGCAAGCAGCCTCTGAGCCCCTTGCCTCTCTCCCTGTCGCGCGACCTCCTTCACCTGCGAATCGTCTGACCTCCTGACCCTCGT
>JAMJQV010000009.1 GCA_023554435.1 Gemmatimonadota bacterium
CGTGACGGCGTCACCGGTCTGATCGCCGCGAGCGGTCCGGCCGACCCGGTGCACGTAGTCCTTCGGATCGTCGGGCACGTCGAAATTCACCACGTGCGTGATGCCCGCGATGTCGAGGCCCCGGGCGGCCACGTTGGTGGCCACGAGTACACGCGTCTTCCCTTCCCGGAAGCTGGTCAGGCTGCGGCTCCGGTCCGACTGGCTCTTGTCGCCGTGCAGGTCGTCTACCGAGATCCCCTTCTTCTTGAGAAACTCGCAGAGATACGCGGCCGTGCTCTTCATCCGCGTGAACACGATGGCGGGCCCGGTGCCCCAGGAGTCGAGGAGATGGTAGACGAGGCTCTGTTTGGTGGCGTAGTCCACCGGGTGAAGCACCTCCGTGATGCCCGAGGCAGCCGTCTGGAATCCCACCTGCACGGAGACCGGGTCCCGCATCATCTCGTGGGCGAGTCCAAGGATCGCGTTCGGCATCGTGGCCGAGAACAGCAGTGTCTGGCGGTCGGACGGGGTGCTTCGAACGATCTTCCTGACATCATCGATGAACCCCATGTCCAGCATCCGATCCGCCTCGTCGAGTACCAGCACCTCTACGTTGGCCAGGTCCACCGTGCCCCGCTCGAGGTGATCGAGAAGTCGACCGGGGGTGGCCACCAGAACGTCGCAACCGAATTTGAGGTCCTTGATCTGTGCCCCGATCGGAACTCCTCCGTACACCACGAGCGGCTCCAGCGAGAGCCGCGCAGCGTAGTGTGCCACCGCCTTCTCCACCTGGTCGGCGAGTTCACGGGTGGGCGTCAGTATCAGACCCCGGACCGTTCCGTGCGAATCGGGTGACTCGGCAAGGAGCTGGAGCATGGGGAGCACGAACGCGGCCGTCTTGCCAGTGCCGGTCTGCGCGCAGCCCATAACATCCGCTCCGTTGAGAGCCACGGGAATTGCGTCCACCTGAATTGTCGTCGGTTCCGTGTACCCACGATCCGCAATCGCATCGAGAAGCGCGCTCGTGAGCCCGAGCCCGTGGAACCCGCTCTCCTCCGGTAGCCCTGTCATGTAGTCCGATTCTCCGTTGTTTCGATGCCCGTTAATCGGGCGCTGAGATCCCAGAGGCGACGGGCCGTATCATCGTCGCGGGCACGAGCCGAGGGGCGTGCCGACTCGCCATCGATGAAATACAGTCCCGTGAGGCGCTCGAGAGCCGGAGCCGATGCGACGTGAACGATCGTCCGCGCGCCCTGCTCCGGAGTCTTCAGGAACGGCCCGAGCAGTCGCAACGGCCCGAAACCCTCAAACAGCAAGCGGGTCGCCACCACACCGGGGTGCGCGGCGTTGGCCGTAACCCCGGTTCCGGACAGGCGCCGCGCCCGCTCCCGGGTGAAGAGCAGGTTGGCGAGCTTCGATTGCGTGTACGCGCCGAGGCCCGAATATCGCCGCTCCCCATGGATGTCGTCGAAATCGATGCGCCCTCGACGATGCGCTTCCGACGAGACCATCACGATTCGCGCTGGCGCCGATGCTTCCAGTCGCTCGCTCAGAAGGGCCGTGAGCAGAAAGGGCGCCAGGTGATTCACGGCGAACTGCATCTCGAACCCATCACTGCTGCTCTCGCGCTGTCTCGTGTAAAGCCCGGCATTGTTGACCAGTACGTCCAGCCGGTCGGACGCCGCCAGCGTCTGATCGGCCAGCGAGCGCACTCCTTCAATGGTCGAGAGATCAGCAAGGAGCAGATGAAGACGGGCCCCGGAGACTTCGTCCGCAATTGCCCGGACAGCGGCCTCTCCACGCTCCCGACTTCGACTCGCCATCAGGACATTCGCACCCATCCGGGCCAGGGCGGTCGCCGTGGCCCGACCGATCCCCGCGCTCGCACCGGTCACGAGTACTGTTCTGTCCCGCAACTCGTTGGTCATGCGCCGGGAACCTACAGCCTCGAGCCGGATCTCGCGCGGCGTCGGCTGTCACAGGCTGGCAGGGACTTTGCCTCTTTCTGAACCGAACGGAGCCAACGGCGGACGTCGATTCGGCACAAATCACCGCCGGGCCCGGAAATACAGCTAGAACCCACGATCGAGTCACCGTCGGAGGCAACTACACCGGTGTGGCAGAAACGCGACAGAAGGAAACACCGGATCGGAGTGGCGGGCGTACTTTCCGCTCTCTCGATCACTCTGCTGGTGGGCTGCGTGCCGGAAGCCCCGGGTGGAGCGGACGATACCGTGGGCCCCGAGACACCCGGTCCGGAAGCGCGCTATTCGGTTCAGCTCCGTTGGCTTCCTCCGGAGACGGACGCCGAGGGTCAGCCCCTCGGTGATCTGGAAGGCTTCCGGGTTTATTACGCCCCTGACTCGAGGCTGCTCATGGAAGAGGGCGGCGCCCTGGCCGTCGGACTCGAGGCCGAGGGAGTGGTGACCGGACTGTCGGCGGGCACCTGGCAGTTCGCCGTCACCGCGATCGACACCGCCGGAAACGAGAGCGCAGCCTCGGAGTCCGTCCAGGTGGAAGTAGGTGCCCCATGACCCGGAGAGAACGCCCGGGGCCGAACAGCAGCCGACGACTGCTGCTCGTGGCCGCGATCTGTGCCACTCCCCTGCCATTCGGTCTTCACGGGGACGGAGGTCCGCCGGCATTCGATCCGGATCGACCCACCGGGTTGCAGGCGGAGGTGCTCGGTCCAAGCGAGGTTCGACTCTCGTGGGACGAAGGAAAGGGTGGCTCCGAAACCGACTTCTATTTCGTATATCGTGACGGAGAGGCGATCGCCGTCGTAGACGATGATGATAACGATGGGTGGACCGACCGGGGACTCCAGCCCTGGACCGAGTACACCTGGCACGTGGTGGCTTTCGACTCCCGGTGGAGGCGCAGCGACCCCAGCGATCCTGTAACGGCACGCACCGACGATGGCACGCCCCCCGGTCCTCCGGGCATGGTGACGGCTTCGACGCCGGACCCCTTCACGGTGGAGCTGTCATGGGGGCCCGCCGACGATCCGGAGTCGGGCATCGACCGATACGTGGTTCATCGTGACGACGAGAAGAAGGGCGAGTCCGAAGGCCTCTCGTGGCGCGACGAGTCCGTGGAGCCCGATGAGGAGTACACTTACCGAGTTCGAGCCATCAACGGCTCCGGGTTGGCGGGTGACAAGACAGATCCGCTCGTCGTGCTGACACCTCCGGCGCCCGACACCACACCGCCTGCCGCCCCGATCGGGCTTCGCGTCGTCCGGCCCTGAAGCGTGCGGGCCGGATCAGCGATCCAGCTCCGCACGGGTATCCGACCTGATCTCGATCGGCAGGTTGAAACCCATCGCGAGCACGCTGCCTTCGCTGCGGGACTCCGCCTTCATCGCGAGCAACAGCCCGCTGGAGGGGTCCCAGATGTACGTCGCGCTCGCCGTGCCATCGGTGTCCAGCACGACATCGCCAGGCGCGCCCTCCGGTGTCCCTGTGCCTTCCAGGTGTACCTCTCCCTCGGAGACGATGAGCCTGGCTTCGATCCCGTTCCAGATGGTGTCACCGGCGAATCGGGCTGAGCCCGTATAGCTCGTCTGGCCCTCAATTCCACCCCCGGCCGGAAGGACCCAGGCATGGGGCCACTCTCCTGCGGACGCGTCCCCCCCTGGGGGCAGCGGCGCCAGGAGATCTGCGAACATGGCGAGCAGGCTGTTCTGATCGAAAGCGCCCTCCTCGACGCTCGGCACATTCACCAACTCGATCGATCCGGCCGGACCGAGGATCCCCTGAAACACAGGACCAATGAACGATGCGCCGTCCACCTTTCTTGAACCCATCTGCCCTTCGAGCGTCGCGTCGAACGCTTCGAATTCGACGGCGAACGAGCGCCCTTCTGGCGAGTCGGGACCGATGCCGAGGAGCATCACGGCGTTCGTGTCGAATCCGCCTCCGGTCGTTCCATTCGGGGTCTCGACGGCCTGGCCTCCCTTCATTGCGAACCGATAGCGAAGCGGCGAATCGGTTTCCGGGTGCTCATAGATCGGGCCGCGCCCACCGCCACATGCCGCGGCCACCAGAGCGATTGACATTGACACCGAACCGAACGTCAGCGCCGGCTTGAGCCTCATCTTCATACCTTTCACTCTCGGTCGTCCTTCGCGGCTTTCAGTTGTCTGCAAGGATGCAGACAGGACGGATCGCCGCGAAAGCAGGGATGCCGGATGCGAGAGGCGGCCGGGGCTCCGAAGAGCACCGGCCGCCCCGGCGACTCGATATTTGGTGCGCCGCTCAGTTGCGGCTCAGTCGAATCGAATCGATCAGGATTCCCTGCTGATCACCACCCGCATGGTCCATGACGATCGTCGCGGTGGTGGCGGCTGGTACATTGAATGTCCACTCGCGAAGCTGGAAACTGTTGTCTTCCGGGACGACCAGGGTCGTTGAGAACAGGCTGCCGATGGTGATGTCCATCGTGTCAGTTGGCCCACCCTGGTTGTTGCCCGCGAATACCATCTCGAAGCTGTACGTGCCCGGATCGAGCGTGTAGTTCTGCTTCGACTCCATTCGACCGGCGACGTTGCAGCTGCCGTCCATGTCGATGTACAGTCCGTTGCCTGGCACCGGGTCGATCGAACCGGGACCGTGCAGGTCCACGCACTGCCGCGTAACGTTCCAGTTCTCGAATCCCGTATAGTTGGTCGTCGCCTGACCGTCGTTCTCGTCATCCATGTCGTCCTGCAGGATCACTGCTCCAGGCGGAACGGGCGGCAGCACGGGGACCTCGTTTACTGTCACCGTGATCTGGTCCGTGCCTCGAAGGCCGTCCGAATCGGTCGCGGTCAGCGTGATGGTGTGCGAACCGACACTCAGACCGTTGTAGTCGAAGCTCGACCCCGTGCCGATCGCTCCATCGCGGTTGGACGTCCAGGCCAGTGCCTCGTCACCGAGCATGCCGTCTTCGTCGTCAGTGGCCATGCCGCGGAACTCGACCCGCTGCCCCTCGGTGTAGCTGGCTCCACTTGCGGGTCCGGTGACCGTTGCACTCGGCCCACCGGGAACGACCGGCGGCGGACTCGTCGGTCCATCGTCGCCTCCGCAACCGACTGCCAGTGCCCCGCCCATCAGTGCCAGGGCCATCAGTCTGTAACGTCCTGTCATCGAGCCTCTCCTTATTGCTTCGAAATTTCCGTCGTCAGATCTCGCAGCAGCACAGCGGCAAGTCCGGTGCCTGTTGCCGTCTCCTCGAAAGTCGCCATTTTCCAAGCATCTGCCGGCCTCGGCCGGAAACGGCTCGCCCCTGCTGTGGCGGTAATGCGACAGCCGGCGCTGCCCCGAATCTACCGGGTCACGCCGGCCGCGCCGTACTCAAGGCGGAGAAGATGGTATGATTTCTGCCCGGCTGGCAACCATCTCACCGCGATTTCGCGACCCGACGAACGTCGAAGTAGAGAACGAGAGGTTCTGCAAATGACTGCAATCCGGCTGCATAGAACGGCGAGCATCGCCACGTGCATCCTCAGCGCCCTCCTGCTGTCCCCGTCCGTCGGACTCGCTCAGCGGGCTACCGGAACCCTGATCGTGCGAGTCGAGGAGGGCGGTATGCCGGCTTCCGGCGTGGAGGTCGGGGCCGTCGTGCGCAGGAGCATTCAGCCGATCGGCACCACTGGCAGCACGGGTCTTGTAGCGGTCGAGGAGCTCCGTCTCGATATCCAGCAGGGCACCCGGGTAAACGTCACGCTCCTCGGTTGCGGCGCCGGTCAGTCGGCTCTTCTCGTCCCTCAATACGAGAGTCTGGGGGACCTGGCAGAAGGATGTCAGCAGGTGCCAGCGGGGCATTTCTTCTGGGGCCAAGCTGAACGCATCGTGGTCCGCCTCGAGGGGGGAGACGCGATGGTCCTCGACACGCAGACCGACGAACTACGCTCGTTGCTGTCCGGCTGGAGGGCGCAGGTCTCCTTTCTTTTCACGGCGCTGATGGGAGAGGATTTCGACAGCGAGAAAGACGGGATCGGAGCCGACGCCAAGCTCTTCTACATCTGGGAAAGCGGACTCGGCGCCGGAATCGGGGGCAGCTGGACGACACACGACGTGATCGGACTCGACGAGAACATGAACAAGTGGTCGGCCTATGTCGAACCGCGCTACACCCTGTTCATCCCGACGACAAAGCTTCGTCCGTACGTGCTGGCACGGGCCAGCTACAACTGGTTCTCGACCGAGGGCGGCGTCAGACTCGGTGAGAACGGATGGGGTTTCGGCGGAGGGATCGGCGCCGCCTATCCGGTCGCCAGCTGGATCGCGATCGATCTCGGCGTCTATCTCGGTTACCTCTCCGTCAGTGCCGAGAGCACCAGCGGCACGACCTTCACCCGAAGCGGCACGGAGCTTCAGCTGACCGGAGGTTTGCGCTTCTTCTGAACCCGGCTCGATGTTGCTTCTGAGCGAACCGGGGCCGGCGATGGGGGTGATGCATCGGCGGCCCCCTGTTCGATCGAGTTAAGGAGAGGCGCCAATGGAGACCCTTCCCTGTCGTCACTGCGGTCACGAAGTCGCCGGCCACCCACCGCGCTGCCTATACTGCGCCCATGAGGATCCGGCGAGACCCGTCCACGGCCCCGCACGGGAGGCGAAGTCTCAAGCTGGCGCCTGGCTGTTCGGCATGGCCATCTGCGGCGCCGCATTCGTCGTCTATGTCTTTCTGGTGTTGTAGACGAACGCGGCCGCACCATCCAACCGACGATGTCCTGAAGCAATGGGCCCGGCAGGACTCGTCGTCGAGTGAAGCGAGACATTGAGACCGCGCAGCGGTCGAACTACCTGCGACCTTCCAGATGTTGACCATGCCAGGGAGCAATGGGCCCGGCAGGACTCGTCG
>JAMJQV010000085.1 GCA_023554435.1 Gemmatimonadota bacterium
TCTTCTACGACGACAACCGCATCACGATCGACGGCTCCACGGATCTCACGTACTCGGACGATGCCGCGGGGCGTTTCGAGTCGTATGGATGGCACGTGCAGAACCTGGGCGACGCGGCCAACGACCTGCAGGCCCTGAACGGTGCGGTGGACTCCGCCCGGTCGGAAACGGAACGGCCCTCGCTGATCATTGTGCGTTCACACATCGGCTTCGGATCACCCAACAAGCAGGACACTTCGGGCGTGCACGGCTCGCCCCTGGGCGCGGAGGAGGTCAAGCTCACCAAGAGGGCCTACGGCTGGCCGGAGGATGAGCACTTCCTGGTACCCTCGCGCGTCCTCGAGCACATGCGGGAGGCTGTCGACCGGGGCGCCGACACCGAAAGCGAGTGGCATACCCGCTTCGATGCTTATCGTGCGGCTCACCCGGAGCTTGCCGAGCAGTTCGAGAATGCGCTGGACGGCCGGCTTCCCTCCGGGTGGGATTCCGGCCTTCCGTCGTACGATGAAGCCGACGGTCCGATGGCCACCCGCAAGGCATCGGGCGCCGCGCTGAACGCGATCGCCGACCAGCTGCCATGGCTGATCGGCGGAAGCGCCGACCTGGCTCCATCCAACAACACCCTCATCGAGGGCTCCGGGGACTTCGGTCCCGAAGACTACGCGGGCCGCAACGTGCGGTGGGGAATCCGCGAGCACGTCATGGCGGCCGCATCCACTGGAATGGCGCTGCACGGCGGCCTGAGGCCCTACGCTGCCACGTTCTTCGTGTTCACGGACTACGCCCGGCCCGCGATTCGGCTCGCCGCATTGATGAGACAGCCCGTCATCTACGTGATGACACACGACTCGATCGGCCTTGGCGAAGACGGTCCGACGCATCAGCCGATCGAGCAGCTCGCCGCCCTGCGGGCGATGCCGGGACTCCGTGTCATTCGGCCGGCGGACGCCAATGAGACGGTAGAGGCGTGGCGCGAGGCGATCGTACGCCGCGACGGCCCCACGATGCTGGTCCTGACCCGCCAGGGAGTGCCGGTCATCCGGGTCGACGGCCCCGGGCGAGCGATCGGACTGCAACTGGGGGCCTACATTCTCGAGGATGCGGAGGATGCCGAACCCGACCTGATTCTGGTCGCCTCCGGGTCCGAGGTGGCGCTGGCCCTCGAAGCGCGCAGGGTTCTGATCGACTCGGGTGTCGCCACGCGGGTCGTGAGCATGCCGAGCTGGGAGATATTCCGGGAGCAGGAAACCGCCTATCAGCACGAGGTCTTGCCGCCGGATGTGCCGAATCGGCTGGCCATCGAGGCCGGAGTTTCGCTTGGTTGGAGGGAATGGGTTGGAGACGCCGGAGCCGTGATCGGGATCGACTCCTTCGGGGCTAGTGCGCCGGCCGGGGAGCTGTTCCAACAATTCGGGTTCAGCGTAGACAACGTCGTGGCGGCGGCGCGACGGATGCTGGAGGGCGAATGAGCCGTGTAGCGGTGGGGTCGGATCACGCAGGATACCAGTACAAGCAGATTCTGGCGGAGCACCTGCGGGACGCGGGTCACGAGGTCATCGACCTCGGGACGGATGGCCCCCAGTCCGTGGACTACCCCGACTATGCTCGTGCCGTGGCGGAGGCCGTGGCCCGGGGTGAGGCGGAGCGCGGCCTGCTGGTCTGCGGAAGCGCCGTCGGCGTGTGCATCGTGGCGAACAAGGTTCCGGGCATCCGGGCCGGGGTATGTCACGAAACGTATTCGGCCCGCCAGGCGGTGGAACACGACGACATGAACGTCCTGTGCCTCGGCGAGCGGGTGATCGGAATCGAGGTGGCGCGCGAGGTGACGGACGGCTTCATGGCAGCCCGGTTCTCCGATGAAGGACGACACCGGCGTCGCCTCGACAAACTGCTCGCCGTGGAAAACGACTACTCGCTCAAGCGTACGGAGAACTGACCGTGGAGATCTTCCTCGACCTGCTGGAGCAGGGGCAGAGCTACTGGCTCGACAGTCTCAGTCGCGAGATGATCCGCGGTGGAGAGCTGGCGCTGCGCGTTCGCGAGCAGGGCCTGCGAGGCGTGACGTCGAATCCGGCGATATTCCACAAGGCCATCTCCTCCGGCGCGGACTACGATGATCAAATCGCCGAGCTGGCGGCGGCCGGTGCGTCCGTGGAGGACATCTACGAGACCCTCGTCGTCACCGACATCCGGGAGGCCTGCGACCTGCTCCGGCCCGTGTACGACGAATCCGCGGGCGTAGACGGCTTCGTGAGCCTCGAGGTGTCCCCGCACCTGGTGAACGACACCGAGGGTTCACTGATCGAGGCCCGGCAACTGTGGGCTGCCGTGGATCGGCCCAACCTGATGGTCAAGATACCCGGCACTCCAGCAGGAGTACCGGCGATCGAAGAGCTGCTGTACGAGGGCATCAACGTCAACGTCACCCTGCTCTTCGCGGTCGATGCGTACGAGGACGTGGCTCGGGCCTACGTTCGGGCCCTGCAGCGCCGGGCGTCCGAGGGCAGGTCGCTCGATTCGGTCGCCTCCGTAGCCAGCTTCTTCCTCAGTCGAATCGACGTGCTCGTCGATTCGCTGCTCTCGCACCGTGTCCGGACCCCGCCGGGAGAGCCGGCGGCCCAATCCCTGTTTGGCCGGGCGGCCGTGGCCAGCGCCAGGCTGGCCTACCGGAGCTACCAGCGACTCGTCGCCGATTCCGCCTGGCAGGAGCTTGCCGCCGCGGGGGCGAGGCCGCAGCGGCTGCTGTGGGCGAGCACGAGCACCAAGAATCCTCTGTACGACCCGGTCCGATACGTGGAGCCCCTCATCGGCCGTGACACCGTGAACACGATGCCCGAGGTCACGATCGAGGCGTTCGCCAGGGGCGGCAGAGTGCTGCCGGACTCCGTGGAGGACGGCGTGGAGGACGCCGAGGGTGTGTTCTCGGCCCTCGCCGCGACCGGAATCGACATGGGCGCCGTCAACGAGCAGTTGCTGTCCGAGGGCGCGCAGAAGTTCGTGGACCCGTTCGACAAGCTCCTTGCCGGGCTGTCCCTGCGGCGAGCGGAGATGCGTGAGGGTCAGCGGGTGGACGTACGCGAGCCAGCCGACGCGATTCCAGGCCTCTCCGCAACTCTGTCTGCCCTGCACGAGCAGCGGTTCGCCGTGCGCCTGGCCGGCCGAGACCCGTCGCTGTGGCCGGGGGACGACCCCACGCGGCAGGCCATCGCGAACCGACTCGGCTGGACCCGGGGGTCGGCTTCGGCAACCGCCCTGCTTTCCGACCTGGGCGACTTCGCCGAAGAAGTGCGTGAGGCGCGTGTGCGTGACGTCGTGCTGCTCGGGATGGGCGGCAGCAGTCTCTGCCCCCTGGTCGCCTCCCATTCCTTCGCAGCGGGCGACGGGTTCCCGCGTCTCACGGTCCTCGACACGGTGGATCCGGCCGCCGTAGCGGCCGTCGACCAGGCCATAGACCCGCTGCGGACCGTCTTCGTGGTGGCCAGCAAGTCGGGCGGCACGATCGAGACCCTCAGCCTGTACCGGTACTTCCGCGAAAGGCTGCAACGTGAAGACGTGCCGGACCCGGGCCGACACTTCGTCGCCGTCACCGATCCTGGCTCTCCGTTGGTGACCGAAGCCGAGGGATTCGGCTTCCTGCGCACGTTCGAAGCGCCGTCCGACGTGGGAGGACGCTACTCTGCCCTGACCGCATTCGGACTCCTTCCAATGGCCCTGATGGGGGCGGACATCGCCCGCATCATTGAATGGGCCCGGCAGTTGGAATGCGAATGCTCGCCGGGTCTGCCCGAGTCGGCGAATCCCGCCGTCCGCCTGGGGGCATCGCTGGCTCTGTCGGCGAAGGGCGGGCGCGACAAACTGACGCTGACGGCCTCCGAGAGTGTGCGCTCGTTTCCGCTGTGGATCGAACAACTCGTGGCGGAGAGCACCGGCAAGAGCGGGCACGGGATCGTCCCCGTCACGGGAGAACCGCTGCCTTCGGCGGACGCGTGCCCTGGAGACCGCGTATTCGTGCACTACTCCGTCGCGGGTGACGATGATTCAGGCGCCCGCGTGGCCCTCGACCAGCTGAGCGCCGCAGGTCACCCGGTGTTCCTGATCGATCTTCCGGAGCCCGAGGCGCTCGGGGGAGAGTTCCTCCGGTGGGAGATCGCCACCGCGACCGCGGGAGCGGTCCTCGGTGTGAATCCGTTCGACGAGCCCGACGTCTCCGCGGCCAAGCAGGCCACCGCGGATCTCCTCGAGCAACGCGCGAATGACGGCGCGTTTCCTTCCGCGACCGCGCGGGCGAGCGATGGAGGTATCGACCTCTTCCCGGCGGAAGACGGCGCGCCAGCGGAAGATGCCTCGGTCGGCGGACTTCTCTCGGAGTGGCTCGCTCATGGTCAAGACGGGGGCTACGTCGCCGTGCTGGGCTATTTCGCTCCGAGCCCCGAACGTGACGCGGCCGTGGAACGGCTGCTGGATCGGCTGCGCACTCGAACCGGCCTGGCGACCACCTTCGGGTACGGTCCCCGCTACCTCCATTCGACGGGGCAGCTGCACAAGGGGGGGCCGGACGGGGGCGTATTCCTGGTGGTCACGGCCGACCCCGTGGAAGACCTGGATCTTCCGGACAGCGACTTCAGCCTGGGCACTCTGTTGAGAGCGCAGGCCCTGGGAGACGTGCGGACCTTGCGGGAGCGCGGGCGTGAGGCCCTGCGCGTGAACCTGGGCTGGAATGTCGAATCGGGGCTGGAAGGACTCACTCGAGCGCTCGAGTCGGAGCGCTAGGCGACCCCGGCCGCAGGGGCGGGCCGCCGGGCCGGATCAGTCGTTGGCCGGATCCGGGGTCCCACGCCTGACCTGGACGGCCCACGACGCGAGGAAGGTGAGGAGCGCTACGGCGACCAGGATGACCGCGAGACGGATCCAGTCGTCGCCGGCAGCACGGCGCTCACCCACCAGGCGGACCACGGTGCGGATCCACTCGAACCCTCCGAGCAGCAGCGCCAGCCGCAGCGTCCAGCCTGCCCAGGG
>JAMJQV010000086.1 GCA_023554435.1 Gemmatimonadota bacterium
CGCACGCGGACCCACGCCGACAGTGCCGTAGACCGTCTCCGGGGCCAGGTAGCGGGGAGTTCCGAACACCACACCCGTCTTCGTGAGGTCGGAGGGCGTGTCGGCTCCCTCGATGCGCTTGGCCAGCCCGAAGTCCAGCACCTTCACGAAGTCGTACAATCCTCCGCGCATGGTGAGAAACACGTTGGACGGCTTCAGATCGCGGTGAACGATCGCTCGCGAATGGGCCTCGGCCAGGGGGCCGGTCACTTGCAGAAGCAGAAAGAGAACGCGGCTGGCGGGGATCGGACCGAACCGTTGTACGAACCGCTCCAGGTCCATGCCCTCCAGGTACTCCATCGCGTAGTAGAACGTGTCCTCGGCGGCGCGCCCGAAATCGAAGATCGTGATCGTGTTCGGGTGCGAAAGGCTGGACGAGAGCCGGACCTCGCGCTCGAATCGGCCGAGGGCGGTGTTGTCGCCTGTGGCGGGCGTCTTCAGGACTTTGACCGCGCTCGCTCGGCACATGAGAGCGTGCTCGGCCACGTACACCTTCCCCATGCCTCCCTCGCCGATTTCCCTGTGCAGCACGTAGTTGCCCAGGCGCTGGGCCCGAAAGGCGGTCTTTCGCAATCCGTACAGCGTGCGGGTGACGAATACCGACGTGAGGCCGAGGAGAAGCGTGCCGACGCCGTTCATGAGCAGTTGCTGGCTGAGCCCCCGGGCCTCGTTGACCGCCCAGAACTCGCGGATTTCAGGAACCAGGCCATACGCGAATACCGGTGGCAGAATGGCAGCTAGGAAGGCGACGGCAGAGAGCGCTGCCTGGTAGCCAAGCCGCCACGGGATGAAAGCGGCGGGAACGAACAGGGCCAGGCCGATTCCGAAGCCCGGAATCATGTCAGGTTTGGCGAAGGCGACCTGGACCAGGGAAGCGATCACGTTGGTGGCGATGACCGCGAACGCCGTGATCTGCAGAGCCCTCAGACCGGGCCGGGTCAGGTACAGGTACGCCAGGCCGAGGCCGAACGAAGCGGGGTACAGCAGGTCGAGCCAGTTCTTCCATTCCCACGCGGCGTAGTCGGTCACGGGCTCCGAAACCGGGACGAATATCGTGAGAGCCCACATGAGCACGTTGATCGCGAGACCGATCGTCAGCACGAGGACCACTCGATGCCACAGCTGCTCGCGCTGCTCTCTCTCGAACGCCGATCCCAGTTGCGTCGTCCTCAAGCCGAGGGACCGACCAATCCGCATGTCCGTGTCCCGGCTCGCGCCGTTCCCCGTCGGCTGCTGTCCGTCCGTCTCTACGTCCGCCACGCACCCCTCCGAATCATGGATCCCACGAATGTATATTGGGTAACCTCCAAAGCGGCCATATGCGCCCGGTCATCCCATCGGGCACTTCGTGTGTCCAATAGGGAAAGGGTAGTGCGCGGGTCGGGGTCTTCGCTGGTTACCCCCCTGTCACTGGAATAGCTTGTCCTCCGACGGGTTCTAATACCCGGGGGCGGATTCACACTAGCGCCGAGTATCGATGAGCTGGTTCGAACGACTGCGTGACAGGCATATCTTCAGGACCGCCTTCCTATATCTGGGCGGTGCCTGGGCTTCGATGGAAGCCATCGGCTTCTTCGTGGACAACTACGGCTGGTCCCGGACGGTACTGGACGTGGCCGTTCTGCTCATCGTGCTTGGCTTTCCCGCCGCGTTGATCATCGCATGGTACCACGGCGAAAGTGGAAGACAGCAGGTTCAGCGCACGGAAGCCTCGCTTCTCCTCACGCTGGCCGTGCTGGCGGCGATTGGCACGTTCAGGCTCAGCACGGCCGCTGAGAATCCCGCCAGTCAGACGGACCGGTCGGGTTCGGACGCGATCCCGGCTGCAACCGTAGATCTGGGCGAGCGATCGGTGGCCGTGCTTCCGTTCGTGAACAGCACCGGAGTGGACAGTCTGGACTGGCTCGGGCCCGGCATGTCGGACATGCTCACCACGAACCTGGCGCAGACGGGCGCCCTGCGAGTCGTGAGTCCGCAGCGCCTGTTCGAGTTGCTCCGGCAGGAGGGACACGAAGAGACCGACCAGATTCCCCAGGAGCGCGCCATGGACATCGCGGCCCGGTCCGGGGCCCGCACCATGGTGCACGGGTCCATTCTGGGCACGGCCGACGACATGGCGCTGGATGCCCAGCTCATCGACCTGAGTGACGGGACCATCATCGCTGCCGAGCGAGCCCGGGGCTCGGATGTCTTCGCCCTGGCGGACACGGTCGCTGACCGCCTCGCCAGTCAGCTCGCTCGCGGGGAGGAGTACCAGTTTGCGGCGGCGCCTGAGAAGTCTCCCATCGAACTCACCGGCGACATGGACAAGTTCCGCGAATACCAGGCCGGGGTGCGCACGGCGTGGGACAAGCTGGACAGCGACAGTCTCGAGGTACGCTATCAACTCGTGGACATGCTGGAGATGATGCCGGGTCGCGAAGACGAAGCCCGAAAGGTCCTGGAGGAGATCATCGCGATCTCGCCCGATGAGGCCAGGGCCGTGGGACACCTGGCCCGAATCGCGATCGTCCAGGGCGATACGGCGGCGGCCGACAGCCTGATCGTGCGGTACGGGGGCCTGGAGAAGGACGAGCTCAAGGTGCACGCGGGCTCGGGCCAGCTGCTCGAGCGCGCGGCCCGGTTCGACGAAGCCCGCACCGCCTACCGACAGGCTCTGCGCGTCGAGCCGGACAACGCGATGCTCCTGGACCTCCTCGCCCGGACGTACCTGCGGGGCAACGATCCCGCAGGAGCCCGTATCGAGATGGAGGCCTTCACCTCGAGTCCGATTCCGGCCATCGAATCCGAGGCGCACCTGCTGATTGGGGACGCCTGGGCGTGGGAAGGGCAGTTCGATGAGGCCCGGGCCGCCTACGGCCAGGCGGCGGCCGTGGGTGTGCGAGAGGGCCGGCCGGAACTCGAAGCCGCGGGGCGTGAGAGCGGTCTGTGGGTGGACGCTCTTCTCGACCCTGAAGTCGGAGTGTCCCGGATCAACAGCTCCGTGTGGACTTTGCTGGACCTGGGTCGCGGGGAGACGGCCCTGAACCTCGTCGAGGCCGCCGATCGGCTCTACGTGAAGGACTCCGACCGGCTGTATCCGGTCGAGTACCACAGCATTCTGTACCTGAAGGGAAGAGTGTACGAGCTCCTCGGGAAGCCCCGGGCCGCCATGGCCGTCTACGGCCGGCTCCTGAAGAGCTGGGGTGGCGTGCTGGACGAGATTCCGCGCCTGTCGGATGCGGCCGAGAGGATGTCGGCCATACAGGCGGAGTGGGTGGACAAGGGTGGTCGTCCGCCGCCACCGCCGCCGGGGGGCACCAGGACTCCAGGCACTCCGCGCACGGAAGTAGGAGCAGGAGTGTCCTCAGGGTCCGGGGAGCCTGCTCCACGGCCGTAGTTTCGCCTCCGCTGCCAACTGCAGGTTCCCGCCGCAATGCTCC
>JAMJQV010000087.1 GCA_023554435.1 Gemmatimonadota bacterium
CTCGCGCGGCTCATGCCGACGACCATCGGTGTGTGCTGACCGAGGCCCAGCACCAGACATGCATGATTCAGACGGAGATGCACGCACATGATCAGGCGCAGCATCCTGGCACTGCTGTCTGCAGCTATCGTGCTGCCTTCAGCCCTGTCGGCGCAGCAGATGACGGTGGCCATGGTCGAGGACATGGACCTGGCCGCTCCGGAGCTTCCCGCCGGGGGTGACATCGTCCGGGTCGAGAACCGTTCGGACGAGCGGTTCGTCGATTTCGTGATCGGGCCCCTCGACCTCCCGGCGGACATGGGACATCTCAGACCTCCCATCCAGGTCGCCGAGATCCCCGTGGACGGCTGGCTGCAGGGCTTCGAGGTCACGATGGAGGATGGAGCTGGGAGTGCGCTCCCCATGGACCTCCTTCACCACGTGAACTTCATCGATCCCGACAAGCGCGATCTATTCGCGCCCATCGCCAGGCGTGTCATCGCGGCGGGCCGCGAGACGAGAGAGAAGAAGCTGCCCTCGCTGCTCGGGTATCCGATCGAGGCCGGGGACCGGATGATCATCTCTTCGATGTTCGCCAACCCAATCGGGACGGACGTCCCCGAAGCCTACCTGCGGGTGAGGATCTTCTACAGTCTCGAGGAAGACGGTTTCATGCAGCCTCGGGACGTATACCCGTTCTACCTGGACGTCATGGGGCCGGTCGGAGCCAAGGACTTCGCCGTCCCGCCCGGAAAGACGGTGCATGCGTACGAGGCCAGCCCGGTGATCGAGGGCCGCATCCTGGGCATCGGCGGACACCTGCACGACTACGCCACCGTCCTGCGGCTCGAAGACGTGACGGAGGGCAAGGTCCTGTGGGAAGCTGAACCCGAGTACGACAGCGAGGGCCGGCTGACGGGCGTTTCCGAGAGCATCCTGTTGATGAGCGGCGGCATCAAGGTGACCCCGGATCATACCTACCGGATCTACGTCGAGTACGAGAACCCGATGGCGCATCCCACCCCCGACGGGGGAATGGGTGAAATCGGCGGCGTGATCTGGGCTTCGAAGGACGTCGTGTGGCCGGAGCTACGGCGTGACGACCCGATCTACGTCGCGGACCTGATCAATACGCTGGAAGCGCCCGAGAAGGCCGGAGGGCACGGGGGACACGGCGATCACGGCGGTATGGAAATGGACGCCATGGACCACGGCCAGATGGACCACGGAACGATGTCCTCCGGCGACCAGGCCTCCGAGCCGGCCCACGAGCACGGAGCCGCCGAGGAGCACGACGGACGCTAGCTACGGATTCACGATGGTCGACCGTCTTCGTGGCGCGTCGATCCAGTGGGCCTCCCTGGCTGCAGGCCGGTAAAGCGGAGTGACCGCCGGGAGGCTCTCGATGCCGGTGCTCCGATCGGTGATGCGCACCGCCAGCAGGTAAGCCCCCGCCGGAGATGAGCCGAGGGCCACCCGCAGGTAGTGACGTCCGATTCCGAGGCCCTCCCGATCCTCGGTGGCGATCGATGGAAAGCTGAGCCTGAACACCAGGTTGTCGGGCGCCAGTTCGAACGCCATGTCCGCCGCCACCTCGGGCACCACTCGCACGTCCACGTCGTACGTCGCGCCAGGCCGGATGCCGTATACCTCGAAATACGTATGAGCGGTACCGTCGGGCGATACGACGTGCGTGGGCCCGATGCGCAGGAACGAGATGCCGTCTCTCGACCAGGAACCGCCGGAGTCGGCCGCCACCGCGATGTCGCTGACCGACGGAACGCCGAACTGGCGAGCCGACACGGTCACCGTATCGAGTATCCAGTTGCCCAGATTCCCGCGCTCGCTACCCTCGTCGCGCAACACCAGCGTGTACGGGTATGTCTCCGGCTCCAGGGTGACCTGGAATCGAACCGGAATGCCGTCGTCGCTGGCGAGGGGATCTGAGACGACCGGCTGACTCAGGACGTCCAGCGTCTCCATCCCGCCCGGCGCCAGGTAGGCCAGCCGAGCCCCGAGGTCGTAGCCGACCCACCCGTCCGCCTGGGTTACCGGGTCCACGGCCGCGCGAGCCGTGAGGTCGCCCACCCGCGTGGAGGCCAGGAACCAGACCTCCGACCGATCGGTACCGGGCTCCCGAAAGCGAAGCGTCTCGTACGCAAACTCGATTCCGGCGGTCAGGTCGGGCGCGTCGGGTATGCCTGAGACCGCGTACCGCGCATCCGCTTCGTTGATCTCCTTCTCCCAGGCCAGGAACCCCTGGAAACCGGGGTTGAACCGATCGCCCGCCGCTCGCATGCGGGAGTCCATCTGCCGGAAGTGGTAGTCCTCGTACAGGAAGTCGAGGACACGACGGGACTGATACAGGTAGGCCAGGCTGCCACCTCCCACTCCCATCAACTCGCTGGGCATGGTGAAACCGCTCGCGTGCGCCAGGTTTTCCAGGAGCCGGTAGTCCGCGAGCGCGTGCAGACCCGTCTTCGATATGGGCGCGAAGTGAAACACCCGGGGACCCTCGGGGCGGAAGTAGGCCCAGGTCTCGTTCAGGTCCATGAAGGGCTCGACGGTCACCAGCGGTACCCCCATGCGCAGCTGGATGAGGCCCCTGTCATCCACCTCGAGGCTGTCGGCACGTCCGATCCGGTCCGCCAGATCGCGGGTCAGGCGAGGCGTCCGCAGGTAGTACAGGCCACGGACCTCGTGCAAACGGGCATAGTGGATCTGCAGCCGTTCGGCGGGGCTGACCGCCATCCGGAAGGCCCGCTCGTCCACGAAACGGCGCACCCAATCGCAGGCTTTCGGTCCCGCGTCCTGGTTCTCCCACTCGGACTGTTCATCGGGCGTGGACAGACCGCGAAGGTCCTCCCACAGGGCCCGCCGGGTCGCCTCGTCCATCCGGTCGCACGCTGTCCAGAAGGCGTCTCCGCCTTCGGCCCGGCGCTCCTCGTAGGTTCCCGGGATGCCGGGCCCCGACGGAGGCGCCTGCAGGAGTATTCGGGCGCGTTCGAAGGTCACCCGCGGGCGCACCGCCCCGTCCGGAGACCTCTCCGCCGGAAGAGCCTGGAGCGCGGACCGGTACTGGCGGGCGCGCCGCCACAGGGTCGCGACGGCGATGGAGTCGGAGACGCTTCCCGGACCGCCCAGCTGATCCCATTTCACGAGGACCCGCCGTACACCGGCCACGTCGGGATGGTCGCGATACAGCGAGAGGGACGATCGGGCGTGCCGGGGAACGGTGTCGGCTGCGACTCCGGGAGCGGTGGCGACCGGTCCTGGAACGGGACCGGCGGCGAGAGCGTCTCGCGCCACGGGCGGGAGGTGGGCCAGGAGCACACAGGTTCCGAAGCAGGCGACGAACCGGATCCTACCTGTCGAGCCCCGCTGGCTCCGGATCATTGTACCTCCCTTACATCTCGCCCACGCCCCAACGGTCATCCAGCGCCTGGAGCAACGCCTCGGGGTCCCGACCCTCCTCGACGAGCGGGGCGAGCACCTCGTCCGCCTCCGCGGGGCGGCCGGACTCACGCAGCAGCGAGCCCAGCAGCAGACGCGCCGCCAGGTACGAGGGTCTGAGCTCGAGCGCATGCCTGGCCGACTGCTCGGCCGCCTCCACCTGACCGGTGAGCTTCAGGGCCACGGCCTCGCCATAGCGAGCCGGCACCCACGTTGGATCCTCGGCCAGCGCCGCACGGAATCTCTCCAGTGCAGCCTCCGGTTTCCCATGCAGCAGGTCGCACACTCCCAGGTTGGAGCGACCGGCTACCACGTACGGATACGAGCGGCCCAGGTTGAAGTACGGCTGGACGCGTCGGAAGTTCGGCTCGCGGGCCACCTGGAACAGGAATGCCTCGAACTCGGAGCGGGCCTCGCCGGCGTCTCCTCGCTTCAACTGTCGAAGTCCGCGGCGGAATCGGCGCGTCTTCCAGTGCCACCAGCGACCCGGCAGGAAGAGGGCCACGAGGAACAACAGCATGACCCAGCCGGGGGGTCGAAACAGCAGAAGGACCAACAGCAGTCCAAGGGTGGCGATCAGGGCTGGAGCGACCACTGCTGCGCGTATGCCTCCACCACGAGTATCATTGGGGATGATCCGGTTTCACTACCATACAGCGCCGCGCGATATTCCGCGCCTCAGCGTGCGCAAGGGAGACACCCTCGTACACGCGTACAGTGACACGTCGGTCGAGGAACTGATCGAGTGGGGGCGCTCGCATGGCCTCAAGGCGGAGTGGATCGATCGCCGAAACGCCCTGCCCCACTACGACCTGTTCGGAGAGGGCGTGAGCCTGGCCGGCGAAGGGGTAACCCGCGCCGAGCTGGTCGCGGACCTCCGGATGTGGCGCGCCAGGAGGTCGGAATGACCACGGTCCTGGTGACAATCATGCTGGCCGGACTCCTGGTTCAGCTGGGCTTTGCCCATCGAAGGACGGTGCGTGCTCTGCGCCTGAGAGACGGGAAGCGTCCCCGCTCCCTGGCCTCCTATCCGCCAGTCACGGTGATCCGGCCCGTGAAGGGGGTGGATGTCGAGCAGGAGGACAATTTCCACGCTGCCCTCGAAACCGGCTACGTGGGCGAAGCGGAGACGATCTTCGTCCTCGAGGACGAAGAGGATCCGGCGTACCCGCTCGTTGTCCGGGCCATCGAGTCGCATGCAGCCTCCGGCGCGCACGGGTCGGCCCGGATCGTCCTTGCGGGGAAGCCGCCGGCCGGCCGGACGGGGAAGATCAACAACATGATCGTCGGAGAGGCCGAAGCGCGGGGAGACATCATCGTCTTCGGCGACTCGGACACCCGACCCGACGCGGCGGTGCTGACCAACCTCGTCGAGCACCTCGTGGCGGACGATTCGGCGGGGGCCGCTTTTGCCCCGGTGGTCAATCCGTGCCGTCCGAGGTCGGCCGGCGACGTCGGCTACGCGATCATCCTGAATGCCTACATGGTCGGAGGGATGGAGAAGGCGCTGGGCGACGGACGCACCCTGCCCTTCCTCATGGGCCAGCTGATGGCCTTCAAGAGATCCGCACTGCACGCGATTGGCGGCGTGAAGTGCGCAGAGGGGCAACTGGTGGACGACATGTTCCTTGGCGCACGCATCGTCGAGGCGGGCTACTCGAACGTGATGGGGACCCATCCTCTGCGGGTGATCAACCACGGCCTCGGCTTCAAGGGTTTCCTCAAGCTGTGGCGCAGGTGGCTTTTCTGCGGGCGGGGTGGCATCCCGGCCTCCTTTGCCCTCCCGTTCGTAGTCCGCGCGGTCAGCTTCTTCATCTCGCTGGGCCTGGCCATCGCGATGCTGGCCAGCGGGCACCCGTGGCTCGCGGGACTCGCGGCCGCTGTCTGGATCCTGGAGGGACTGCACTACATCCGGCTGCACCGGCTGGTGGGGGGCGCGTCCATTCCACTCCGCTACGCGTGGATGACCTGGATGCCCTACCCCGCGACGATTCCGCTCGGACTGTCGATGCTGATCCGGCCCGAGCTCGACTGGCGGGGACACAAGTATCGACTGGACGGATCGGCCCGCCTCAAAGCAGTTCGAGCGACGCGGTCGGAAGGGCTCGCACCTCCGTCCGGGGAGCGGTGATGATCGATCGGGATGGCCGGCTCGGACACCTGCTGGGGGACTGGGTGGCCTGGTCCGCTCGGCATGCCCGGGTGGTGACCGGGCTCAGTCTCGTCATGCTGGTG
>JAMJQV010000088.1 GCA_023554435.1 Gemmatimonadota bacterium
CAGGGGCTCGGTTCCGAAGGTCTGGAGATCCTCCGGGCGGTCAGTCGAGAGACGGGCCTGGGAGTGGTCACCGAGGTGCAGGATCCCCGCCTCGTCGAACAGGTGGCGGAAACGGCGGACATGCTCCAGGTCGGCTCTCGATCCATGCAGAACTTCCCGCTGCTTGTGGAGGCTGGCAAGGCCGGCCGGCCAGTATTGCTGAAGCGCGGATTCAGTGCGACACTCGACGAATGGCTGTGCGCCGCCGAGTACATCGCGCGCGAGGGTTGTCTCGATATCGTGCTGTGCGAGCGTGGGGTGCGCCGCAGCGCCTACTGGAACGAGGCCCGCTCGGAGTTGGACCTGGAGGTGATCGGGCCGGCCCGCCGGGCGACGCCGCTGCCCGTGGTCGGGGATCCGTCCCACGCAACGGGCGATTGGACGCGGGTCGAGGCAGCCAGCCTGGAGGCACTTCGTGCCGGAGCCCACGGATTGCTGATCGAAGTGTTGCCGCCCAGCATGGAGCGCGCGGACCTGCGATGCGACCCGTTGCAGGGCGTTTCCGCCGACACACTGCAACGGATCATGGACTTCGCCCGGGATCATCGGGTGCCGGAGCCGCAAGGCGACGAAGCGATCGCGGCAGGAGCGGATTCGTGACGGCTGACCTGCGTCGCAGGCTGCGGGAATTCGCGGCAGGAGCGTCTACCGTCGCGCTTCTGGCTGGCGCCGCTTGCGACGACAACGATCCGATTTACGGTGTTGGTGGAGACGGTGGTTCCGGTGGATCCGGTGAGGTCGACCTGGCGATCGTCCTCGGCGACCTCCAGAACGGTCGCACGTCCGAGGCGTATCCGGAGCCGCTGGTGGTCCAGGCCACCGAGGACCTCGGCCTGGTCGATGGCGTTCAGAACACGCAGAACATCCAGCCCGTCGAAGACCTCGAGATCCTGTGGGCGATCACGAAAGGCGTGGCGACGCTTTCGAACCCCGCTTCCGTGACGGATTCCAGCGGCTTTGCGTCGGTCACGGTCACACCGGGGCCCCTGCTCGGCGACATCGAGGTCACGGCAACGGTGGCCGGGGAGGCCGGCGACTCAGTTGAATTCAACCTCCGGACCACGGTGTTCCTGGTCGAAATCCTGATTGACCGGTTCGAAGTGCCCCTGGGCGGTGACAGCATCGAGGTGGTCCTGGGGGACACGATCGAGTGGGTCAACCGTGACGCCCTGAAGCACGCGGTGCTCTCGACTTCGGTCCCGGACGGCGGATTCACGTTCAACAGCGGGGACATGGACAACAGTCAGCGATACCGCTTCGTGCCGAAGGTGGAGGGCGTGTTCGAGTACGTGGATCCGCTGAGCGTCCAGGACGTGAATCCAACCGGCCTGATCTCGGTCGTAGGCCAGGACGTCGGAGCCCTGAGAGTGGTCACGGCCACGTCGGGTGAGAACCCGGACCAGGCCTACGTCGTGACCATCAACGGGGTGCAGTCCTCGGCCATCGGTCCGGCGGACGAGGTGACGTTCCCGGCCCTGCGGGCGACGGCGCAGGCCGTAAGACTGGTCGAAGTGCAGCCGAATTGCACGGTTGCCGGCGAGAACCCCCGGGCGGTGGCCGTGGTCGCACAGGATACAGTCACGACCACCTTCGACGTTACCTGCGAGTAGTGGTCGAATAGTCCTGATCCCCGCCTTCCACCAGAATGTCGAGGATGTCGTGAAGACGCTCACACACCTGTCGCGTGGCATCGCCGCGACTCTCCTGCTCGTGGTCGCAGTATCCTCACCCGCACTGGGGCAGAGTCGAGCCGGGCTGACGCTCGGGGCCACGGCGTCCGAGCTGCAGGGCGATTTCATCACGGTGCGAGGTGATACGAAGTGGGGCTTCTACGGTGGCGCCTTCGGCGAAGTTCCGGTCGGCGACGTGCTGGCCCTGAATCTGGGCGTGAACTATGCCCAGAAGGGTGGCAGCGGCCTCACGGGTACCGGTCTGCTGGATTCCGAGCGAGTCGAGCTCGACCTCAGCTACATCGAGCTGCCGCTCCTGGTGGAGATCACATTGCCGCTCGGGGCGAAGTGGGGACTCATGGCCTACGGTGGGATATCGGGCGCTTTCAACACGAACTGCAAGGCGTCCCTCGGAGGCGGCTCGAAGGAGACGTGCAAGGACACGGCGCTGGGTGGGGCCAAGACCGAGTGGGGGATTCCGGTGGGCGGCGGTTTCAGCTACACCCTCGACAACGGCGAAACAGTGGTGTTCGAGGCTCGCTACACGTGGGGCCAGAGTGACGTGGTGTCGAACGCCAACATCAAGAATGGGGCCTGGTACTTCCTCATCCGGCTCGTCGGAAGCTGAATCCTCCCGGCAGCCAGCCCGGCTAGGCCTGGAGCCCCAGCCGCAGGGCCACCCTCTCCAGGCTGGGCTCGACGGGCTCCGGTCGCCTGACGGCCCGCGCGGCGGCCGGAACGTCCTTGAGCCCCGTGCCCGTGACCAGCAGGACGACTGACTCGTTTCTCTCCACCAGTCCGGCGTCCAGGGCCGCTTCGAGGCCGGCCACGGTGGCCGCGGCCGCAGGTTCGGCGAACACTCCGCAGTGCGACGCCAGCGTCGGGATCGCCGCCAGGATATCCGCGTCGGACACCGTGACCGCCCCTCCACCGCTATCCCGGACCTGGCGCAGGCACAGCCGCGCGTTGCGGGGCGCTTCGACCGTAAGGCTGTCAGCCACGCTGTGGGCTCCGCTTACGGGTGTGGCATCGTCGGATCCAACGGCCCACGCGTGGGCGATCGCCGCGGACCCTTCCGGCTGCACCGCCACAAGCCGCGGGACGCGGTCCGTGAGGCCCGCGGCCTCGAGGTCCACGAAACCCTTCGCCACACCCGCCAGGATCACGCCATCGCCCACCGGAACGACCACGACATCCGGTGTCACGGGATCCATGGTTCGGGCGATCTCGAGCGCCGCGGTCTTCTTGCCCTCGATGGTGAACGGGTTGAAGGCCGTATTCCGGTTGTACCATCCAAACTGCCGGCACGCTGCCAGGCAGAGTTCGAAAGCCTCGTCGTAGGTACCATCCACAGGGACCACCCGTGCGCCGTACGAGAGCATCTGAACGAGCTTCGCCTCTGGCGCGGTGGCTGGAACGAAGACCACCGTTTGAAGCCCGGCCGCCGCGCCGACCGCCGCCAGGGCCGTGCCCGCATTGCCAGTCGAGGCCGCGGCGATCGTCTCGAGTCCATACTCCCTGGCCTTGGCGGCCACGAGCAGCGATGCCCGATCCTTGGTGGATCCGCTCGGATTCCGGGTGTCGTCCTTGATCCACAGGCTGTCGACGCCAAGTCGGGTGGCCAGTCGGGGAGAGGGCAGCAGCGGCGTGTCTCCGGCCGGATAGGTCGGAAAGCTCCCCGGGCCCCGCACGGGAAGAAACTCCGCCAGGAACCGGGAATCGGACGGACCGTGATCCGGCCAGCGGCCCGGCAAGTCCGCCAATTCGACTTCCAGCACGCCCCGCGTCGAGCCCCCGGGCCCCTGCCGGGCGGAACATGTCGGACAGACGAGCAGCGCCGGATCTTCGGCGTACTCCTGCCGGCACTCGGAGCAGCGAAATACGAAGTCGCCCATCGGGTCCATCCGGGTCCAGGGTTCGGCCGAACGCCTCACATCGTGAGCGCCATCAGCGCCTTTTGAACGTGCAGCCGGTTCTCGGCCTCGTCGTACACCACGGACTGTGGTCCGTCGATCACCTCGTCGGTAACCTCCCGCCCGCGGTCTGCCGGGAGGGGGTGCATGTACAGCATGTGGTCCTTGCCGAGTGCCATTCGGTTCGAATCGCACCGCCAATCCGGATAGGCCTCGATAAGGCGGACGCCCTCCGCATGATCCCTCGTGTGAACCAGCGGTCCCCAGGACTTGGGGATGACGACGTCCGCGTCCTCGAAAGCGTCCTCGAACCGGTGCGAAATCTCGAACCGGGTACCCGCCGCCGCCGCGTTCTCTCTCGCCTGCGCCTCGATGTCTGGAAGCAGCATGAATTCGGGCGGATAGGCAAGCGTCA